>JAKLEK010000079.1:4480-6839 GCA_022703115.1 Elusimicrobiota bacterium | reverse complement strand
CTGCCGCCATCCGGGACCTTTAATGTGTTCCGTCATCTTTTCACCGGCCCCGCGCACCCGGCCGCTCTTTCCCGCGGACCGCGGCGTGTTCCAGGGCGGCCATCCTGGCCCGGTAGATCCCCGCGTTCGCCCTGTCGGCTTCCATAGCCCTCGAGTAACTCTCCAGGGCGCGCGCACTGTCCCCGGAACGTGCCAGGATGTCGCCTTTAAGAAGCCACGACCGGGCATGGTCCGGAGAAGCATTCAGAGCCGAGTCCAGATGCTCCAGGGCCGAAGCGTAAGCGCCGCGCCCCGACTCCGCCCTTGCCAGCCAGTATAGATACGAAGCCTCTCCCGGCCTGAGCGCGGCCGCTTTTTCGAAATCCTCATATGCCCCGGCCAGATCGCCGGAGTTGTATCTGAGCCTGCCGCGCTCGAACCGGAGCGCCGCCACCTCCGGAAAGCCTCCGAGCAGGACGTCCAGGTCGGCCGCGGCCTGGGCGGCATAGCCCAATTTCGAATAACAGAGAGCGCGGTGGTACCTGGCCAGGGTCAGGCCCGGGTCCAGCTCCAGCGCCCTGGAAAGGTCGGGCAGAGCTCCGGCGTGGTCTGAGAGCCTGTACAGGCATATCCCCCTGTTCAGACGCGCGTGGGCATTGTCCGGACCTTTGGACAGTAGAGCGGAAAGCCGCCGCAACGCGCCGCGGTAATCGCCCATATCCATGTATACGGCGGCCAGGTTGTTCTGCGCCGGCGCGTAGTAGGGCGCGATCTCGACCGCCTTTTCATAGTCGAACCTGGCCTTCTGACGGTCGCCTATCCTCTCGTACGCCAGGCCTCGGGAAGTGAGCGCCTCCGGATATCCTTTTTTCAGCAGAAGAGCCCTGTTGTATAAAGCTATGGCCTTCTCCATCCTGCCTGACGCGGCCATGCGGTTCCCCTGCTCGAAGTAATGCTCCGGAGACCTATTGCAGGAACTGAAGCACGCCAGAAACGGCGCCGCGAGCAAGAGCCGTCTTAAAGAACCGTTATTTTTCATACTCCCGTCCTTTTTTCCCCGCAGTTGAGCCCTATCGCCAGCAGAAAAGCGCCCGTGGTTATGGCGCTATCCGCGACGTTGAAGACGGCCGGGAAGAAGGAAAAGTCGAAGAAATCCACTACGAAACCGTAAGCGATCCTGTCGTACAGGTTGCCGACGGCCCCACCGAGCACCAGCGCGACCCCGGCGCGGGCCGCGCGTCCCAGCCCCGCGGACCTCCGTCTGAAAACCAGCAGGGCGGCCACGAGCGCGGCGGAGAAGACGATGAAGAAAGCGTTGCTGTCCCGGAACATGCCGAACGCGACCCCCGTGTTCTCCACATAAGTCAGGCTGAAGAAAGGCAGTATGTCGGCCGAGCCGGGGGCCAGGCGCGCGAGCACCAGCGACTTGCTCGCCCTGTCCGAGACGAAGACCGCGAGGACCAGGAAAGGCTCAAGCCATTTAGATGTCATCATAACGCGGCCGGGCAGGCTGAAGGCCTCAGACACCTTTACCTTCCAGCTTCCGCAGCGCTCCGGCGCAGCGGGAGCAGACCCCGGGATGCCCGGGGTCTCGCCCCACGTCCGGCTTCCACTGCCAGCAGCGGGGACACTTGGTCCCGTCGGCGTGCTCCACCTTCACCTCCAGTCCGGCCGTACCCTGCACGCGTTCCAGGGAGCAGGAGGATATTATGAGCGCCTGAGGCCACAGGGCCAGCGTGTCCGAGATGAACTTAGCGGTCTCCGGATCGGAGACACGGAAGGTCACCTTGGCCTCAAGCGAGGAGCCGATCACGCCTTCCCTGCGGCGCTCTTCTATGGCCTTGGTCACCGTCTCGCGCATCGCCAGCATGCGCCCCCATTTCCCGCCGAGCGCGGGGTCCAGCCTGGAGGCCGGGAAGACCGGGTAATCCGACAGGAAAACGCTTTCTTCCAGCCCCGGGGCCAGCTCCGTCCGGAGCGTCTGCCAGCCTTCCTCCGCCGTGAACGAAAGCACCGGAGCGATCATCTTAAGCACGGCGGAAAGTATATCGTAAAGCGCGGTCTGAGCGGAGCGCCTTTCCGCCGAATCCGGGCTGTAGGTGTATAAACGGTCCTTCAGCGCGTCAAGGTAGAACGCCGACAGGTCAAGGATGCAGAAATCCGCGACAGCGCGGATGGCCTGACGGTACTGGAAGGCCTCGTAGTGGGCGCGCACCGCGTCGGACACCTCCGCGAGACGCATGAGCATGTAGCGGTCTATCTCCAGCAGAGCGCTGTCCTCGAGCCTGTCCTCCGGCCTGAAGCCGTGCAGATTCCCGAGCAGGTAGCGCAGGGTATTGCGCACCTTCCGGTAGGTATCCACCGCTCCGCCCAGGATCTT
>JAKLEK010000079.1:0-4380 GCA_022703115.1 Elusimicrobiota bacterium | reverse complement strand
TCGGAGGCCCGCACGTCCTCTGAATAATCGCCGAGCGCGACCCAGAGGCGCAGCACCTCGGCCCCGTACTTGGCGATGATCTCCTGCGGAGATACCACGTTCCCCATGGACTTATGCATGGCCCTGCCGTGGTCGTCCAGCACGAAGCCGTGCGTGAGGACGGACCTGTAGGGGGCGTGGCCGTTGAGCGCGACCGAAGGTATCAGCGAGGTCTGGAACCAGCCGCGATGCTGATCCGACCCTTCCATGTAGAGGTCGGCGGGATAGTGGTCCGCGCCAAGCATTCCGCTCCGGAGCACCGCGTACCAGGAGACGCCGGAATCCAGCCAGACGTCCATAATATCCTTCTCTTTCCGGAACCTGGCGCCGCCGCAGGAGCATTTATATCCCCCTGGGACCAGCGAATTCGCCGGAGCGGAGAACCAGAAGTCGCTTCCTTCCCTGAACACCCTGTCCTCGAAGGACCTGAGCAGCGCGTCGTCCGTCTGGGGCTTGCCGCAATCCTCGCAGTACAGGACCATTATCGGCGTGCCCCAGTAACGCTGGCGGGAAAGGCACCAGTCGGGGCGCTGCCTCAGCATGGCGGTCATCCGCTCATGACCGGCTCCCGGCACCCAGGCTACGCCGTCCGCCTCCTTTATCAGGGCGTCCCTGAGCCCGGCCGTATCCACTTTCAGGAACCACTGTTCCGTGGCGCGGAAAATGACCGGCTGCTTGCAACGCCAGCAGTGCGGATAGCTGTGAGCTATTTCCGAGGCTCCGAGCAGCAGGCCGTCCGCCTTCAGAGTTTCCAGCACCCTGCCGTTCGCCTCGAAGATCTTCATCCCCGCGAAATCCCCCGCCTCCGCGGTGAAGCGGCCTTCCTCGTTGACCGGACAGAAGACGTCCAAGCCCCACTTCCTGCCCGCGTGGAAGTCCTCTTCGCCGTGTCCAGGAGCTATATGGACTATGCCGGTGCCGGTGGACATGTCCACGAAATCGGTGGAGATCACCGGCCTGGGCCCGCGCCCGCTTTCCGGCAGATGGGGCGTCAGGCAATGCGAGTACTTGAGCCCGACCAGTTCCTCGCCCCGGATACGCGCGCCCTTTGAAGCGTCCAGCCCGGACGCGGACAGGAAAGGATCGGCCAGCTTGTCGGCGACTATGTAGTTCTCCCCGGAGGCGCGGTCCGTCAGAACGACGTAAGTTTCCTGCCCGGCCACGGCCGCGGCCATATTGGCCGGCAGGGTCCAGGGAGTGGTGGTCCATATCACCAGGGAAGCGGGCGCCCCCCCCGGCACGGCGGAAGAGAGCCGGCGAAGAGAGTCCTCGGTCAGGCGGAACTTGACGTAAATAGACGGGGAGGTCTTGTCCTTGTACTCTATCTCCGCGTCGGCCAGGGCGGTCTCGCAGGTAACGCACCAGTAGATGGTCTTCTTGTCGCGCCGCACATAGCCCTTGCCCAGGAGCTCGCGGAAAGCCCTGATAACGGTCCCTTCGTAATCGTTGGACATCGTTATGTACGGCCGGGCCCATTCCGCCAGGATACCGAGGCGCTTGAACTCCTCCCGCTGTATATCCACGAACTTTCCCGCGAACTCCCTGGCCTTCTTCCTGAACGCCGGGACGTCGTCTATATGGCGCTTGCCCATCTTGAGTTCCTTCAACAGCGCCTGCTCTATCGGCAGTCCGTGGCAGTCCCAGCCCGGCAGATAAGGCGTGTAGCGGCCGGTGAGGCAGCGCGCCTTGACCGTAATGTCCTTAAGGACCTTGTTCAGGGCGTGGCCTATATGGATATTTCCGTTGGCGTACGGCGGACCGTCGTGCAGGACGTAGGGTTTGGCCGCCGACCTCTTCTTGAGCATTTTGCCGTACAGCCCTATCCGGGCCCAGAACTCCAGCAGTCCCGGCTCCTTTTTGACAAGGTCGGCTTTCATCGAAAAAGCCGTCTTCGGAAGGAAAACGGTCTTGGAGTAGTCCATATTTTCTGTGGTCATAATGATTCCCAATTACCGCCGAGTGACTTATAGTTAATTATACAAAAGATTAAAATAGGGGGTTATCGCCAAATAGCGGATTGGGCGCGGCGAAAAGCCGCGGGCGTCCGCCTCCGCCGCGGGGCCGACGTTCC
Organism: Elusimicrobiota bacterium; assembly: GCA_022703115.1. Classification (GTDB taxonomy): domain Bacteria; phylum Elusimicrobiota; class Elusimicrobia; order Elusimicrobiales; family UBA9959; genus YA12-FULL-51-18. The sequence goes on along the minus strand of JAKLEK010000079.1, from coordinate 2,270 downwards.
ACCGCCTTGAACGCGCGTTATCCGGGATCAGTCCGTCTTCAGGAGGGATATCTCTATGCGCCGGTTAAGGGCGCGGCCCTGTGGAGTGGCGTTGTCCGCCACCGGGCGGTTGTCGCCGTAGCCTATGCCGGCCAGCCTCTTAGGGGTCATGCCCAGCGTCTCCAGGTACTGTATAACGCTGTACGCCCTGGCCATGGACAATTCCCAGTTGGTCGCGTAAAGGCCTTTGTGTATCGGTACTATATCGGTATGTCCCTCTACGAGCACGTCGTTCGGGAGCTTCTTGAGCTCCTCTACTATGGGGGCCAGGACTTCCTTCGCCCTGGCTTTAAGCTCGGCCTTGCCGGAATCGAAAAGCACGGCCTCGGTCAGCACCAGCCTGACCCTGCGCTCGTTGGAATCTATCTGCACCAGACTGGACATCTGGTTGTTCTCCATGCTCTGTTTTATCTTTTCGGCGACGCTGTCCTCCTGCTCCCGCACCTTGGCGCGCTCCATCTGCGCGGTGTCGACCTTGCCGCCGAAAGCTTTCTGTATCTTCACGAGCGATTCCTCGTACTTCCGGCTCTTGGCTTTATCGGACTTGGATATGGAGAAAGAGAAGAGGATCAGGAAGAATATCATCAGGTAGCTCATCAGATCGCCGTAGGTAACGGCCCATAAGGCGCCCTTGTTGAGCTGATTCTCGAGTTCGTCCCTTCTTGTCCTGTATATCATAATCGGAGCGCCGTCAGGAACCGCCGCCGGCCAGTTTCCGCAGGTTCTCCTTGAGCTCGTCCTTCCTTGCCCTGAAGGAGACCAGTTCGCTCTCCAGGTCCTTTAAAGAGGCCCGCAGGCCCTCGTAATTCTTCCGCGCCACGTCCCCGGAAACGCCCAGCAGCGCGGCCATATCAGCGTTCCCGAGCCCGTCCGAGAAGGTCTTCACTTCGGTCTTCAGCTTCTCCAGCCTGGCGGACATCTCGTCGAGGTTCCCGGCCAGGAAGGCCGCGCTGGAAATGTTGCGAGCGGACAGGCCGGAGAACTCCTTTATCTTCTCGGCGTTCCTGTCGCTTTCCGCCCGGATCCGCCCGGCCGCCTCCTCGGAACCCTTTCTGAACATTTCCTCCAGCTTGGCCGTAAGCGCCAGCATATGCCCGGTTATCGCCGAATCCGCGTCCTTTATGGCCTCCTTAAGCACGGTGAGCATGTCCCGCTTAACGTTCAGATACAGCGAATTTATCGATTCCTCGGTGGAGGAAATATAAAGGTGCATTTTTTTGAAATCTATCTCGAAAGCGGTCAGCCTGGAGTCCAGGTCGTTGACCATATCGGCCAGCCTCTGCTCGGTTTTCCTCATCATGGCCGGCGTCTGGGCGTCCATTTTTTCGGATATCGTCCTGAACCGCGTCCACCTGCTCCAGGAAAGCCCGAAGCTTCGACTCCACTATGACCTCCACCTCGCCACCCTGCAGCGGCGGGGCCTTTTTCCCTTCCTCGGCCGACCGGCTCAGCACCGCTCCATAGAAATCCATCAGCTTCTTTTCCAGCTCTTCGACGCGGCGCCAGGACTTCTCCAGCTGGTCGTGCATCTGACGGTCCATCTCCGAATATTTCTGCTGCTCGCGCACGACCTTGAGCAGGTCCTCTATCTCCCGGCGGGCGCTGATCTTGGACTCCTCAACGTTCTTCATCTGCGCGGAGGAAAGCATCGCCGTCCGCGCGTACTCCTCGAGCTTCCTGTCCAGTTCGCTTATCTTGGCGAGCAGGAACTGGGCGTTGACATCCGGCTGCCTGGGCGGCGGCGGAGGCGGCGGGGCGCCCCGCGACTCGGCCAGTTTCCGCTCTTGCGCGGCCAGTGCGCGTTCCAGCGTCTCGACTTTCTGCCGCAGCGCGGAGACTTCCTGGTCCTGGACGGGCTGGGACCGCGACATGGCGCCGGATTGAGGCGAAAGCGCGGGTCCGAGGCTGGAAAAGATAGAATTCTTTTTCTCCATAATGCGTCCAGTCAGGTCAGCCGCGCGGCATGGACGGCGGCCTCGGAGGCTCCGGCGGCGCGGGCACGGATGCCGGCGCTTCCGCCGGGACGGGCGGCGGCGCCGCCGCCGGCTCGGACAACATGGCCGGGCCGGAGCTCAGCGGATCGGAAATACGCCCTTCCTTGATGAGCTTGAGGGTCTGCTCCACCAGTTCTTCCACCGCTCTCTCGGCGTTCTCCCGGGAAGGCGCCCCGTACTTCATGGTCTGCTCCACCATCTGCCAGGTCTTAGCCGCCATCTGCTTCTGGATAAGGC
>JAKLEK010000078.1:3302-6846 GCA_022703115.1 Elusimicrobiota bacterium | reverse complement strand
CCTATCCTGAGGATCCCGTAGACCTTCATCCGCCTCTCCGGGGGGGTGGAGTCTGCGACCCAGGCCCGGGCCGCCGGGCTGTAGAAGGACCCAACGAAAAGGCCCAGCGGATGCAGCGCCAGGAGCAATAATATATCTCCGTCCGCCTTTATCACCCAGGCTATGGCCCCTATAAGGACGGCGCGGGTAAAAAGAGCGGATACCATTATCTTCTTCCGCCCGAACACGTCGGCCAGTTCTCCTCCGATAACATGGGCGAAGGAGGTCATGAACAGCGACAGGGCCAGGAAGAGGCCTACCAGGGACATCGGAATATGCCGGTGCCCGCTCAGATAAACGGCGAGGAAAGGGAAGGACACGGCGTAGCCGGCCGTAAGGACCGCTTCCCCGAAACTGAGTATCCAGAACCCTGCCGGCGTCTTCATGCGGCAATGATACCATTTCGCGGAGCGCGGCCGGAAACCTCCATGCCCCCGGCCGCCCCCTGTTTTCCCTATGAAAAGCAACGATTTTTTGCTAAAATATCACCAGAATCCATGATCGCAATAGAATCCGCGCGAAGGGAAAAACTTTTAGAAAATTTCGAGTCCATATCCGGGAAAGCGGCCGCGGCCAGGACGCCAAGGAGCGCTCCGGCGATAGAGATCTTGGCGGTCACCAAGTACGCGGACCCCGCCGAGGTAGGATATCTGGTAGAGAGCGGAAAAGTCCTCTCGGCCGGTGAGAACAAGGTACAGGACGCGGTAAAGAAATGGCGCGACGGGCCGCTCGCGGAACTCAGGTCCCGCGTGACCCTGCGGTTCATAGGACACCTGCAGACCAACAAGGCCTCGGACGCGGTGGAACTATTCGACTGGATAGACTCGGTGGACAGCCTGAAACTGGCGGAACGCATCAACAGGCACGCCGGGGACCGCGGCAAGCGCGTTCCGGTCCTGATACAGCTTAAACTGACGGACTCCGGGACCCAGGGCGGAATAGATCCGGCCTCGGCTCCGGGGTTGCTGGAAGAAATGAAAAAGATGTCTTTCCTTTGCCCGTCCGGGTACATGGCCATAGCCCCCGCCGGCCGGGACCCCGAAGAGCTGAGGCCGCTCTTCAGGGAAGTGAAAGCGATGTTCGACAGGGATTTTCCGGGAGAGACCAACGCCTGCGGCTTCAAGAACTATCTTTCGCTCGGGATGAGCGGTGATTTCGAGACCGCGGTACAGGAAGGTTCCAATCTGCCGCGGATAGGAAGCCTGCTGTTCTCATGAACGGCCGTGAACGGCGGGAACGGCCCGCGCCGGCGCGCCCGATGGCGACGGAAGACGGACGCAAGGGTCTGGAGGGGAAATGATAGTCAAAGTCAGGGTTATACCCAACTGCGAGGACAACGAGGTCGTATCACGTATCGGCAGCGTCCTGCGCGTCAGGATATGCGCCTCTTCGGCGGACCTCCAGATAAATAACATGCTGCGGGATTACCTGTCGGAATTCTTCGAGGTCCCTATAAAGATGGTCAACATAATCCGGGGGGCCAAGGGACGGGAAAAAACCGTAGAGATCACAGGCAAGACAGAAGAGGAATTGAAGAATTTCCTGGACTCCATTCCCTGACCCGGATGATACCTCCCAGACTCGTCTATAAGGCCCCGGTCCTGAAGATACTCGACCAGAGGCTTCTGCCCCACAGAACCGAGTACGTGCGGGCGCGTAACGCCGCCCAGACCGCGCGCGCCATAAGGGACATGGTCCTTCGCGGCGCCCCGCTCATCGGCTGCGCCGCCGCCTGGGGTTTTCCGCTCGAGCTCAGGTCCCGCCGGGCCTCTTCCTGGCATGGGACGCTCGCGTCTCTCAGGAAAGCGGCCGCCGTGATAAAAGCCGCCAGGCCCACGGCTCTGGCCCTTTTCTACGCGGCTGACCGGATGCTCGAAAAAGCGGAGTCATTCGTAAAGGCGCAGGGCGCCTTCTCCCCGAAAACACACGGGGAACTTATAAAGGTACTGGAACGGGAAGCGGCCGCCATAACCAGGGAGGACCGCTCCGCCTGCGCGCGCATGGGGGAACTGGGCGCCCGGCTTCTGGGACGGAACACTGTGGTCCTCACGCACTGCAACGCCGGGGCTCTCGCCACCATGGGGATAGGCACGGCGGTGGGGGTCATAACGACCGCGCACTCCGCCGGCAAGATCACCCGCGCGTATTCGTCCGAGACGCGGCCCTATCTACAGGGGGCGCGCCTTACCATCTGGGAACTGCAGCGCGGCGGGATCCCGTCGGAACTTATCACGGACAATATGGCCGCCCATCTAATGAAGACGGCCGGGATAAACGCGGTGGTAGTGGGCGCGGACCGCATCGCCGCCAACGGCGACACGGCCAATAAGATAGGGACCTACGCTCTCGCCGTGCTGGCCAAATATCACGGAATACCGTTCTACGTAGCGGCGCCAACCCCGACCATAGACCTGTCCATCAGGGACGGACGGGGGATAGTGATAGAGGAACGGTCCTCCGAAGAAGTCACGTTCATAAACGGCCGCCTCGTGGCCCCCAAAGGCGTCAGGGCGAGGCATCCCGGATTCGACGTCACTCCCGCGAAGCTCATCACCGCCATAATAACCGAGCGAGCCGTGATCCGCCCCGTGAACCGCGCCAATGTCCTGAAGGCCGTCCGCGGCGCCGTCTGATCCGTCGCCGCGGCCCCGCAGCCATGCGCCCGCAATCACTTTGTAACATAGCCTTGCTATATTAGTAGCATGGTACAGTCCTCTACGCGCTATTTCGCCTTTACCAAGCGCAGCATAAAAGGCCCCTTTCACCCCAAGGATATCGCCCAGCTTCCCGGCTTCGGACGCTCGACCCTGGTCTGCCCCGAAGCCGCTCTGGGCCAGTGGAGAGAAGCCCATCTGGAGGAACCTTTTCAGGCCCTGCTGGCGCTGCCGCAGGGAACGCCGCCCCAGCCGCAGGCGCCGCGCGGCGGAGAAGAAGCGGAGAACAGGGCGCTGCGCCCGATGCTGGAGAAGGCCATACTGAAGAACTCGCAGCTGGAGAACGAGGTCAAGGAACTGAAGCGGGAATACGCCCAGCAGCGCAGGCGCGTGGAAGATGAGCTCCGCAAAAGGGACGCCGAGGTCAGGACCCTTGCGGAAAAGCTTAAGCGCGCCGAAACCGCCGCCGGGTCCGAGAATCCATCCTGGGAACAGCTCTACAAGACCCTGAAAAAGAGGTCGGACGAGAAACTCTTCGAGACCGCCGAACAGCTAGCCGAAAAACGGGAAGAGGTGCAGCGCCTGAAGAGCCAGATACAGAACATGGTCGACACCTACGAGAACTCCAAACGCGACCATCGCGAGCGCGAATTTAATGAAACGCGGGAGACCGCCGGAGAAATTGCGGCGCTTCGCTCCGCCCTGGAAGAGAAGGAAACGGTCGTAAGGACCATGGCCGAGAACATGCAGTCCGTGCTCCGCAAGAACGAGGAACTGCAGCGCATCATGCTGGACGAGAGGAACGATCATGACGCGCAGAACCTGCGTTTCTGCGAGGAAATAGGCTCCCT
>JAKLEK010000078.1:0-3204 GCA_022703115.1 Elusimicrobiota bacterium | reverse complement strand
CCGAGAAGGACCTCAAGAACAGGGAACAGGACGAACTTTACGGGGTCATACACGCCAAGGTACGCATCCTTACCGGCTACTTCGACAATCTTGAATCCCGGCTAAAGTACGCTTTCAAAAAGGCGTGACGAGCCCCGGCCCGGAGCGGGACCTCTTCCGCGGCCGGCGCGCTGCCGTTCCGATGTCCCCTTTCCATAAATTGCTATAATAGCCCCAATTCCGCGGGCGGCGGACATTCCGCGGACGCCGTAATTTCCGGAGAAACACTAATGAACATAACTTTCAAGCAGCTCCTGGTCGCCGGCGGCCCCATCCTATTCATCCTGGCCGGTCTTTCCATATATTCCATTGCCCTGATCTGGGAACGCTGGTCGGCCTACGGCGCGGTCTTCAAGGGAATGGACGACCTTCTGCGCAGGGTACAAGCCCTCATAAAAAGCGGGGAAACCAGGCAGATAGCGGAACTCTGCTCCAGGAATAAAAGCCCGGCCGCGGACATCATACACAAAGTGCTCATCCATTACGGGAACCCTCTTGAAAAGCGGGAACTGGCCGAGAAGGCCATAGAGTGGCACGCCTCCCGTCTGAATAAACGCCTGACCGCGATCGCGACCATAGCCAGTATAAGCCCTTTCATCGGGCTGTTCGGCACCGTCATAGGGGTTATCCGGGCTTTCCGGGACCTTTCCATGTACGCCGGCGCCGGACCGTCAGTCGTCGCGATGGGCATAGCCGAGGCCCTGGTGAACACCGCAGCCGGCCTTTTCGTGGCCGTACCGGCCATAATCGCCTACAATTACTTCGTGCACAGGTCCAACGATTTCTCCACCGAGATGAACTGGATGACGGAGCAGCTCATAGACAAGACCGCCGCCAGGGAATTCACGGGGGTCATCTAACCCCCTATGCGCGTCCACAACCTGAAAAAAGGGGTCATAGCGGATATCAACATGATACCGCTCATAGACGTCTCGCTCATCCTGCTTATAATCTTCATGGTCATAACCCCTTTCCTGGTCCAGTCGCAGATCCAGGTCAGCCTTCCTAAGGCCTCCGAAGCATCGAAAGGCTCCGACGAGAACGTGATCACGGTCCAGCTCGCTTCCGACGGAGCGGTCACGGTGGAAGGCAAGACGGTGAGGTTCGACCGGCTCGAGAAAGAGCTCACTCTCAGGCTCTCCAAGTCCCGCAACAAGACCGTTCTGGTGCAGGCCGACAGGAAAGTGAGCATAGAAAGGGTGGTGACCGCGCTCGACACGGCGAAGAGACTGGGAGCGAACAAGGTCGGCATCGGGGTCGATCCGCTGGAAAAGTAACGCCCCTCCCGCTTATGCGGAACTACCTGATATTTTCTTCCTCCGCGCATTTCCTTCTGCTGACGGCTTTTTTCTTCCTGACGCGGGGCTCTTTCACGGCCAAAGCGCCCCGCAATTACTATATCGACTTCATCGGGCAGGGACGCGTGGTCACGGTCGCCGGCCAGGCCGCGGCGCCCGCCGAAGACCGGACCGCTTCGGCTAAGGCCGTAAAAAGCCCGGCGGCCGAGGCGAAAGAACCTTCCTTCTCCCGCGGCGGAGGATCGGATGAGCCGCTTCCTCCGCCCAGCATCCTGAACGGCAGCGAGCAGCTGATAGACTCGGGGGGACCGGCCAAAACGGCCGAAAACGGCTCTCCGGTACGCGCCGACTTTTCCGATTTCCCGTACCCGTGGTACATAACCCAGGTCAGGGAGGCGCTCTGGAACTCATGGACCCAGAGAATGCCTTCCAGCGGGATGCTTAGATGCACCGTACGGTTCGAGATACGCAGGAACGGATCGGTAGCTTCCTCCGGAGTAGAACGCTCCTCCGGCAACAGGCTTTTCGACCACGCCGCCGAGTCTTCGGTGGAGAACGCCGCCCCGTTCCCGGCGCTGCCGGACGATTTTTTCGAGGACACGCTTACGGTCCATGTGGAATTCAAGACCACGGAGTAGGGAACAGCCGGGAACTGGAAAGGACGGGAGAGGGGACATCCCATGAAAACGGCGGCGATAACGGGCGGCACCGGGTTTATAGGCGGAGCTCTCGCCAGAGAGCTCCTGTCGCGTGGTGGGTACAGGGTCCGTATACTGACGCGGTCCTTGCCCGCCTCACGGCTGGAAGGAGCGGAATACGCGGTGATATCCTTCTCGGACCCGGGATCGCTGAGCCGGGCCCTGGAGGGAGCCGACTTCGTGGTACACCTCGCGGCGCGCCTCTTCTCAAGGAACCGCGCCGGCTTCGAACGCGCCAACGCGAAAGGGACCGCCGACCTTGTAAGAGCGGCCGCCTCGCTCCCCAAACGTCCGGAGAAATTCGTCTATCTCTCAAGCCTCGCGGCCGGAGGTCCGTCGCCATCGCCGGCGGCTCCCCGCGAGGAAAGCATGCGCGAAGCCCCCGTTTCCTTTTACGGCAGCACCAAGCTGGGCGGAGAAGCCGCGCTCAGGGACCTGGCCTCCGGAATGCGCTTCACGATACTGCGTCCGCCGATAGTATACGGCAAGAACGAATCGGGGGTCTCGAAAATAGCGCACTGGGTAAGGAAAGGCTTCATGGTGAACGCCGGCGCAAGCGACGGCGCTTTCAGCTTCATCTACGTGGAAGACCTGTGCAAGGCGATAATCACGGCCATGGAAACCTCCGCCACCGACGGACAGGCCTACTATGTCTGCGAGAACCGGGCCTATCCGTGGCGCGTCTTCATAGCGATGCTGGCGGGAGCCATGAAGGTCAGAATGCCTTACATGCTCGACCTGCCACGGTCCTTTCTCTGGGCCCTGGGGCTCGTCTACGAGGCGGTATCGGCGCTGGGCGGAGCCGAGCCGGTGTTCAACCGCGACAAGGCCAGGGAAGGGGTGGAAGGCAACTGGACGGCGTCCCCGGCGAAATGGGAGAGGGATACCGGCTGGAAAGACTGGACCAGCCTGGAAGAAGGCATAAAAAGAACCTTCTCCTGATATTTTATATAATAGAACTTCATTGATTGAGGCCGGGGCTCAAAGCCCCCGAAGCGCAAGCTGAGGGGCGCGGATCAGATTAGGAAATTCGGTTTCCTTGTTGTTAAGGGAACTTCCTCGCCGGGTGGTTCAGCGCAGCGACCAAGCCATGGCGAAGGGAGCAAGCGCGGAAGGAGGGCGGAGCCCTCCTCCGGGAGCGCCCGGCCGGCATCCTTTTGAGGCCGGGG
>JAKLEK010000077.1 GCA_022703115.1 Elusimicrobiota bacterium | reverse complement strand
AACATTATCGCGAAATGGTACCAGTACGACAGCAGATGTTTGAGCCCGGGTATCGAAGAAAAGATATGCGCCATCCCGACGGCCAGGGAAACGGCCCCCCCGGCCCGCCCTTCCAGGCTCTCTCCCACCGCCAGGCTCATGGCCGGCAGGTCCGATACCCGCATGCCGAGCTTAGCGAAAACCTCGGGAGGAACGTTGATCGCGAAATAGTCGCCGGGCAGGAGCACGGTGGCCGCTATAAGGGCCATTACCGCCACGAATCCCTCTGTCAGCATCGCTCCGAAACCCATCATGCGTATATCCGCCTCGCTCGCTATCATTTTGGGCGTGGTCCCGGAGCTTATCAGGGAATGGAAACCGGAGATGGCCCCGCAGGCTATGGTGATGCAGACGTAAGGCCACACGGCGCCGGGCACTATAGGCCCGCCGCCGTCCACGAAACAGGAGAACGCCGGAGCCGACAGCTGGGGCCTGACCCATAATATCCCGAGAGCCAGCAGCAGGACCGTCCCTATCTTCATATAGGAACTGAGATAATCGCGGGGGGTAAGCAGCATCCAGACCGGCAGGATGGAGGCGAGCATGCCGTAGCACGCCAGTATGACCGAAAGCCCCGGTTTGGAGAACAGGAACAGCCCGGCGAACCGGCTCCTGGAAAGGGGCTCGCCGAGAACTATGCACAGCAGCATGAGGGCTACCCCGATCACGGTGGCCTCGGTTACGCGGCCGGGGCGCAGCCTGTCCATGTAGAGTCCGGTGAAGATGGCGATAGGGATGGTCATCGCTATAGAGAAGGTCGCCCAGGAACTCTCGGCGAGAGCGTTCACCACCACCATGCTAAGCCCGGCCAGCGCCGTGATTATTATGAAGAGCACCGCCGCGCCGGTCGCGCCTCCGGCCGCCCTGCCGGCCTCGCGTTTGGCGATCTCGGTCAGGGAAAGGCCGTTGTGCCTGACCGAAGCGAACAGGATGACCATATCGTGCACGCCTCCGGCGAGCACGCTGCCGATCAGGATCCACAGGAAACCGGGCATGTAGCCGAACTGCGCGGCAAGGACCGGCCCTACCAGCGGCCCCGCGCCGGCTATGGCGGCGAAATGATGGCCGAAGAGCACCCACCTGTTGGTCGGTTTATAGTCGTAGCCGTTCTCCAGCGTATGGGCCGGGGTGGGCCTGGACCTGTCGAAAACCAGCACTTTCGCTATTATGAAACCCGCGTAATACCTGTAGGCCAGGGCGAAGACCAGAAGGGCTATGATCAGCAGCGTAATGGCGTTCATCGGGACCGGGTCAGCGGGCGCCCAGGCGCTTCAGCCTTTCCGAAACCTCTTCCTCGAAACGCCGCACGAAGCCTCGTATGAAAGACTCCGGGCTCAGCGACGGATCCAGGATCAGCGGGGTCATATCCATCCCGAAATTGATGCCGGCGGCGGTATCGACCCCGTGCGAGGCGAAATAGGTGGCGTTCGCCTTGCGTCTGCCCATCGTGGCGAGGTCGTAACGCTTTCCGCCGCAGATCTGAGAATCGAACACCCCGAGAAGGGCGGCCTGCACGTTCTCGTGTCCTGAGACGTCGAACGGGACCTTGTCCTTGTCCGTCATCCAGTCCAGGTCCCGCCATACCTCGCAGGCGTAAAGACGCTTCGGCCTTTTTCCGGCCGGCAGCGAACGTATGGCGGCTATGGTCTTGAGCGCGGTGCCGACGTGGGTGTCGTGCTTGTCGGCCAGGTTATGAGTGTAGACCGTTTCCGGTCCGGCCGCCTCTATCAGGCGCGCGATGTCCTCCGCCGGACGCGGGTCGGAACCGTCCTTCACCGCCTTGCTGGGATAGTCGAGCAGCACCTGCGCGGCGTACTCTCCCACGTAGGCCGCCTTGCGCTGTTCCTTGAAGCGGACCGAGTGCATCTCCTCGTCGGTGAAATTCCCGTAGAGGTCGTCCCTGGGGGAGCCCCTGCCGTCGGTGACCACGACCCCGGTGAACCACAGGTCGCCGCGCTGGAAGCAGGATAGGATCGGTTCCGCGGACATGATCTCAATGTCGTCCTGGTGGGCGGCAACCGTCATGTGCGTGGTGCGCTGCAGGGCGGGGCCGGGGGGCAGTCCGTCCGGCACGAAGAGCTCGGCGGTGCTAAGATTGAATTTCATAACTGTCCTCCAGTGGTAAGGCCCTTCGAAACGTTCTCTCCGGTTTTCACCTTTTGAGCGCCGGCAAGCTGGCCGCGGCTATGGATTGCCCGACCCTTCGGCTCTTCTCGTCCGGCAGCTGTATATTGACCCCGGCGAGCTCCGGGAATTCGCCGCGCAGAACGCGGCCGGCTTCCTCGATGATCAGCTCCCCGCCGCGGCCAGAAGTGCAGCGTCCTAGGATCAGGACGTGCTTGGCGTCGTAAAAGTCCGCGTAATGAGCCACGCTGTACCCCAGATAGCAGCCGATGGTGCGCCAGATGTCGGCCGCGCCTTCATGCCCTGACTCTAGGGCCTTCTGCGCGGCTTTCAGCTTCTCGGCGTCGGTCACGCCCGAGGGCAGGCCGACTCCGGCCTTCGGAGCAAGACGAAAAACGCACTGTTGGGAAAAATACAGCACCCCGGTACCCTTGTCTCCGGACCATTCGTCCACCGGCGCCCCGGGCTGGTAATCCACGGGCATGAAGGCCAGTTCGTTGAGCCAGGGATTTATCCTTCCCTCCCGGTTCACATACCCGCCGGCCTCGCTGGAGCCGAGCGCGACGCCGAGCACGGCGCCGTCCTCCAGCGACATGGCCCCGGCGAGCGCGGTCACGTCACCGTCGTTTATCACTTCCAGCGGGACCTTCATTTCGTCCCGTATGCGCAGAAAAATACCGCGTATATGATGGTACCGTTCCTTAGGCACCCCGCGGAAAAGCGAGGCCACCATGGGCCGGTTATCCACTATTATGCCGGCCGAGCTGCCTCCGATGGCGTCCACCCTCGGCATCTTCGCCGCCGCCGCTTTCAATCCGGCCAGGATCTCGCGATAATGATACTCCGGATCGCTATGTTTGCGCGGCTCCCATATGACCTCTTCGCTGAAGACCGCCCGCCCGTCTATCACCGCCGAAACTTTCCTGTCCGAGGCGCCCAGGTCGAAACCTATCCGGCAGCCGTTAAGGTGTCCGCCGAGCGGACGGGACCTTTCGTTGGCCGGAGGCACGTCCCCGGCCGCGCATGGAACCACGGTGAAATCCTTTTCGTAAACGTCATCCCCCATGAACGCGTTATCGAACCCGCGGGCCCCGGAGCGGGAGTAGACGGAGCGGATATGTTCCCCGACGCTCCTTGGCCCCCCGACGAACACTTTCCAGGCGCCCCTCTGCCAGAGGAGGGTCTTGACGAGCCGCTCCGCGTAGAAAAGATTCGCCGCGGCGCGCGGATGCCCGTCCGGGAAGACCATTGTGTCGTAGCGCGAGACCTCCCCGTTATTCCGCTCCAGTCCTATCGCGAGCGGAACTCCGGCCCCGGAAGAGGCGACCCCTTTCCTGAAAGCCCTGTTGGCCAGCGCCGGCGGCCGGAACCCGGGGTCCAGCGGCGGGGTGATTCCGGGCGGCACGAGTTCGAAAGCTTCCATCGTTCTCTCCGTTGTTCGGGATATCCGCTATGCCTGAAAAGGATTATACATTTTGGCCGCGGGCCCTTGGAACGGCCTTCAACCGGGGGCCGTAAGGCAGCGGACGCCTGAGCGTCAGGGGGCTTCCGCCCGCGCCCCTCAGTTCGGCTTCGAACAGAAGGGAATCGGCCTTGCGCGAACGGTCCGGTCTCAATCCGCCGGCGACCCCGTAATGCCTGACCCCGTCGAGGAGAACCCCCACGAACGAAGCGTCGGGCGCGTACAGCCACTCCGGAGGCAGGCCGCCCGCGTCCAGGACCGCGGAGAATTCGCGGAGGGTCTTTTTCCCCGAAGCGTTATAATAGAATTCGAAATAACTCCTAGCCAGTTCGGAAAGCGAGCGGTATATCGGCTCGCGGAAACGCAGACCGCAGAAATTAGACTGGGCGACCGCGCCCCAGCCGCTCTTTTCACGGAACGGGGCTATTACATGGTCGTCGTCGTCGGTGTCGGCGCGCAGGTCCAGGAGCAGCGGCGGCCGGCCGTGAAAAAGGAAGGCGGCGGCCGCGAGCATGGCCCCTTCGATGCAGTGCGCCCGCCCCTCCCGGAGCACGCCAAGAGGCGAAAGGCAGATCTCGGTCCGGTCGTGATTATAGCCGATCTCGTAATCCAGGAAGTCCTGTACCCTGGCGGGAGAATCCAGGCGCTTAAGGACGCCCAGGTGCCTGTCCGGGAACCGAGAGAAAAGACGGGCGTTCCTGGCTTTCATAGGCGTTCGGACCCGGAATGCCGGCCCCGGGTCAAAGAAGAGGGTTGGACACAAGCCCGTCGGCCAGTTTCGGCTCGAACCAGGTCGATTTGGGCGGCATTACCTGCCCATTGTCGGCTACGGCCATGAGCTCGTCCAGGGAAGTGGGATAGAGGGCGAAAGCGGCTTTCATCTCCCCGGAATCCACCCGCCTTTCAAGTTCCTCCAGACCGCGTATCCCGCCGACGAAGTCTACCCTGTCCGACTTGCGCAGGTCCTTTATGCCGAGAAGCCTGTCCAGCACCAGGTCCGAGAGCACGCTGACGTCCAGGGCCGGCACGGGGTCTTCCTTGCCGGACGGAGTGGGGACCGACGGTTTCAGCATGTACCATTCCTTGTTCAGATACATGCCGAATTCCCTTCGGGCCGAGGGTTTGGCCCGGCCCGCGGTCCTGCTGACGGAGAAACTTTCGCCGAGCCTGGAGAGGAAGACCCCAGGCTCCATCCCGTTAAGGTCCCTGACCACCCGGTTATAATCCCATATCTTCATCTCGTCCACCGGGAAAGCCGCGGCGAGACAGCAGTTGTACGGCTCCGCGCCGGTATGCTCCGCGCCGCGCACCGAGACCATGAGCTTTTTGATCCTGGAAGACGCGGCCGAACGATGATGGCCGTCCGCTATATAGACCGCCTTCTGCCTCTCGAAAGCTTCCGTTATGGTCCTGATATCGCTCTCTCTTTCCAGCACCCAGAGGGTATGGACCACGCCGCCGGTCCCCTCGACCGAAAATTCCGGGGGTTCCCCCACCTTGGCCCTGATGACGGCGTCCACTTCCGGCACCTGCTTATACGCCAGCAGAGCGGGCCCGGTCTGGGCCTGCACGAACCTTATCTGGTTGACCCTGTCGTCCTCTTTTACCGGGCGGGTGAACTCATGCTTGCGTATGCGGTTGGAGTCGTAATCGTCAACGCAGGCTCCGACCATCAGGCCGGTCTGTACGTGAGCTCCCATCTTGAGCCGGTAGACGTAGTAGCAGGGCTTCTTCTCTCGGACCAGGACCCCGCCGTCCAGCATTTTCCTGAAGTTCTCCGCGGCTTTCCTGTAGACCGCTTCGGAATAGACGTCGGTCCCCTCGGGAAGGTCTATCTCCGCCTTCGAGACGTGCAGGAAACTGTGGGGTTTTCCGGCGGCGAGGCGCCGGGCCTCCTTCGAGTCCAGAACGTCGTAAGGAGGGGCTATGACCTCCCGGGCCATGCCCTTCGCGGGCCTGATCCCGCAGATGGGATTGAAGAGAGGAAGCTTGGTCATTTCACACCCCGTGAGGCCGCGCGCCGGAGCCGGGCATGGTGCCCGGCGACCGGCCATGGCCGCTATATTTTGTCGCCGTTGATGGCGTGGGTCTTCTTGCCGGTAAGCAGGTAGTCCGCTATCTGCTCCGCGGCCTGGCGCGCCACCGTCACCTGCGCGTCCTTGGTGGACGCCGCGATATGCGGCGTCGCTATCACGTTGTCCATGCCGAAGAAGATATGTTCGGTCGCCGGCTCTTTGGCGTATACATCGCAGGCCAGGCCTGCTATCTGCCCGCTCTGCAGGGCTTCCTTGATGTCAGCCTCGACCATTATGCCGCCGCGCGCGCAGTTCACTATCCTGACGCCTTTCTTCATGCGGGCTATGGCGGACTTATTGATCATGCCCTTGGTCTCCGGGACTATGACCACATGGTAGGTGATGAAATCGGACTTCTGGTACAGTTCGTCCAGGGGAACCATCTTCACCCCGAGCTCCCTGGCCCTTTCCGCCGTCATGGCCGGATCGTAAACGAGGACCTTCATCTTAAGGCCCATGGCCCTGTCGGCCACGACCGCGCCCACGTTGCCGCAGCCGACCACGCCCAGGGTCTTCCCGGTCAGTTCTACGCCTTCGAATTTTTTCTTCTCCCATTTCCCGGCGTGGGTGGAGGCGTTGGCCTGCGGTATGTGCCTGGCGAGCGCCATCATCATGGCTATCGCGTGCTCCGCGGTGGAGACGGTGTTGCCGAAGGGGGTGTTCATCACCAGCACCTTCTTCTCCGTGCAGACGGGGACGTCTATGTTGTCGACGCCGCTCCCGGCGCGGGCCACGGCCTTCAGTCTGTCGGCGGCGCGCAGCAGGTCCCCGGTCAGAGTGGTCGCGGAGCGGACTATGATCGCGTCGAACTCGGCTATGCAGGCTTTAAGCTCTTCCGGCTTCATCCCGGTCCTGACCACGGGTTCCAGCCCCCGCTCTTTCAGGACCTTCTCGCAGATCTGATCGGCTTTGTCGGCTATCAGGACTTTTTTCATTTCACGGCTCCTTTGGAATATTCTCCTGCTACGGCGGCGTAGGCCCAGTCCAGCCAGCGCGTAAGGGCCTCCACGTCGGAAGTCTCGACCGTGGCTCCGCACCAGATGCGGATCCCGGCCGGGGCCTTGCCGTAGGAGTTGATGTCGTGGGCCACCCCTTCCTTGTCCAGCATGGCGGTTATCTTCTTGGCCGCCTTGGCGCGCTCCTCTTCAGGAAGGGCGGCGAACCAGGGGGCCGTGATCTTCAGGCAGACGGAAGTATTGGAGCGGGTCGCCTTGCTTTCCGCCAGAAAGCCTATCCATTCGGACTTTTCGACCCACTTTTCCAGGGCCCGGAGATTAGCGGTAGAGCG
>JAKLEK010000076.1 GCA_022703115.1 Elusimicrobiota bacterium | reverse complement strand
CCGTTTGGACTGGACGCGCAAGAAGCTGAACCTCGGGGTGTTCGAATATTACCGGGAGCTTATCGCCCTGCGCAAGGCGCATCCGGCCTTCCGCATGAAGACGGCCGCCGAGGTCAGGGCGAACATGAAGTTCTACGAGGAACTGGGGCTGGACCCCGGCGCGCCCGCCATAGCCTACGTCCTCTACGGGGACAGGGTCGGCGACGATTGGGCGCGGATAGCTGTGCTGGTCAACCCGCTGAAAGAACCGCGCAGGTTCCCCCTCCCGGAAGGGAAATGGAGAACGGCTTTCGACGGGAACGGTGAGAAGAAGGGACCTGGAAGGACCGAAAGCGGGACTTTCAAGGCCGCCCCGCTCTCGCTGTCGGTGCTGTACAGCGTTCCGGTCAGGCGCTGAGGCGCAGGCCTCCGGCCTTGTCGAATACGTGCATGTCCCGGTAGTTCAGGCGCAGCCCCACCGCGCTCCCCGGCGCGCGGTCGAAGAACCTGTCCATCGCCGCCAGCAGACGCGTCCCGCCGGCCTTTACGTAGAGGTTCTCGCGGTGCCCCAGCAGTTCCCGCGCCTCCAGTTCTCCCTTAAGTTCGTCCGACAGGCCGTCCCCGGCAGGGCTTTCCACCGCCACGTTCTCCGGCCTGACGCCCAATACCACCTCGCGGCCGTCCCGGGCTTCCTGTTCCGGCAGCAGGCCGCGCGGCAGGGCCAGCTCCATCGAGCCGTTCCCGAAGACCACGCCCCCGCCCGAGACCGAAAGCCGGCCCGGAAGAAGGTTCATGGCCGGGCTGCCGATGAAGCCCGCGACGAACATATTGCGCGGCCGACGGTAGACCTCCATCGGGGCGCCCACCTGCTGTATAACGCCGCGGTCCATCACCGCGATGCGGGTGGCGAGCGTCATGGCCTCCACCTGATCGTGGGTCACGTACAGGATGGTCGCGTTAAGGCGCCGGTAAAGCTTCGAGATCTCCACCCGCATCTCCTCGCGCAGCTTGGCGTCGAGGTTCGAGAGCGGCTCGTCGAACAGGAACACCTTGGGTTTGCGCACTATCGCGCGCCCTATGGCCACGCGCTGGCGCTGCCCTCCGGAAAGCTGGCGGGGCATGCGCTTTAGCAGGTCGCCCAGCTGCAATATGCCGGCGGCCTCCGCGACGCGCGAGGCGATCTCCGCCGGAGGGAACTTGCGCAGCCGCAGGGAGAAGCTCATGTTCTCCTCCACGGTCATGTGCGGATAGAGGGCGTAGTCCTGGAAGACCATGGCTATCTCGCGCCTGGACGGCGGAAGCCCGTCCACCCGGGCACCGCCTATGGTTATCTCTCCGGACGAGACCTCTTCCAGACCGGCCAGCATGCGCAGCAGCGTGGTCTTGCCGCAGCCCGACGGACCGACTATCACCATGAACTCGTGGTCCTCAATGTCCAGGCTCACCCCCTTCAGCACGGGCGTGTCCTTGAAACTCTTCGTTATATCCTTGAAACTGACCGAGGCCATATGCGCTCCTTTTTCCTAAAACCGTCCGGGCTCAACCCTTTATGCCGCCGAGGGTCAGCCCCGATATGAGCCACTTGGAAGAATACAGGAAGACCGCCAGCACGGGCAGCGTCACCAGCATGGACCCCGCGGCGAACATCCCCCACTGGGTGATGTACTGGCCCTGCAGCTCGAACAGGCCCAGGGTCCAGGTGTACTGCTTGGCGCTGAACAGCACCACGCGGGCCACCAGGTATTCGTTCCAGGCGGCGGTAAAGTTGAAAAGGAAGGCTATGCTCAGCGCCGGGGTCGAGAGCGGCAGGACCACGCGCCAGAAAGCGCCTACGCGGCTCGTTCCGTCCACCAGCGCCGCCTCTTCGAGCGAACGCGGAATGGTGTCGTAATATCCTTTGAGTATCCAGATACTGAAAGGCAGGGAGGACACCGAATAGGCGATGATCATACCGAGATAGGTGTTCATCAGGCCCATCTTCATTATCATGAGGAAGAGCGGTAGGATGAGCATCCCGGCCGGTATCATCTGGCTGGCCAGCAGAAGGAGCATGCCGGACCGCCTGCCGGGGAAGCGGAAGCGGGAGAAGGCGTAGGCGGCTGTCGAAGCCAGCGAAACCCCCATAAACGAGGTCGCCGTAGTTATGACCAGCGAGTTCCACAGCCAGCGCAGGAACATCGTGTCGCGCAGCAGGTCGGAGTAAGCCCGGAAGGAGGCGCCGGCCGGTATAAGAGAGAGGTCCGCGGAGAAAAGTTTATCGCCGGGGCGAAGCGACACCGAGAACATCCGCAGCAGCGGATAAACGCAGACGAAGGCGGCCGCTATGACCGCCAAGTGTATCAGCAGGTTCCTGGCCGTTCCCTTCATGCCGCGCGCTCTCTTGCCGTCGTGCATCGGTTCCCCTATCGCTCGTCCTTGGCCGCGTCGAATACCCTGAGGTAGAACGCCGAGATCGCGAACAGCATGGCGAAGACCACCATCGCGAACGCGGCGGCGTAGCTGTAGCGGTTGTACGTGAAGGCCGCCTTATAAATGGCCGACACCAGTATATCCGCCTGTTCCGTGCCGCCGGACTGGCCGGTCACCAGGTATATGACGTTGATATTATTGAAGGTCCAGACGGTGCCGAGCGTGACCGCCGGCATGAGCACCGGTTTCACCAACGGGATGGTTATGTAGCGCAGTTTCTGGAGATAGGAAGC
Organism: Elusimicrobiota bacterium; assembly: GCA_022703115.1. Classification (GTDB taxonomy): domain Bacteria; phylum Elusimicrobiota; class Elusimicrobia; order Elusimicrobiales; family UBA9959; genus YA12-FULL-51-18. The sequence goes on along the minus strand of JAKLEK010000076.1, from coordinate 4,375 downwards.
CCCGTCGATCTCCGCCGCGTCGTAGTAGGAAGAAGAGATGGACTGGAGCCCGCCGAGTATCACGACCATCATGAACGGTATGCCCAGCCACACGTTTATCAGGGTGCAGGTCAGCAGCGGATGGTCCGTCAGCCACTGCACCGGCCCCACGCCGAGGCGCTCCAGGAGCGGGGACGCGTCGGCCAGGCGTGAGAGCAGGATGTTTATGAAGCCGTGCTGGGAATGGAACTCGCCGCGCATGGCCAGCACCGCCACCACCTGCGGCATGGCCCAGGGAACCACCAGCAGGGTGCGGTAGAAGCCTTTGAAGCGTATGGCGTTGTTCAGCAGCAGCGCGAGGACGAAGCCGCCGGCGACGTGCAGAGCGACGTTCGTGAACGTCCAGACGAAGGTGCGTACGAGCAGAGCCCAGAACGAGACCTCGGAAAGCGGCGAGGTGGTGAAGACCTTCACGTACTGGGTTATCCCCGCGAACGGCAGGCGCCCGGTATTCTTCCACATCAGCACGGTACTGAGCTTAAGGTCGTGGAACGACAGGTAGGCCTGGAAGACGAATGGATAGACCAGCAGCAGGGCCAGGCCGACAAAGGCCGGGGCGAGCAGCATGAAAGGAAGATAATGGCGGCCTTTGACCAGATAGCGGGAGGCGGCGGAGGCGGCCGCTTCGGCCGCCAGGAACCAGGGCCACAGCCGGGCGGCGGCTTGGCCCCCCAACGCCGGCGCGCAGGCCAGGACGGCAAGCGCCGGGAAGAGGATGAGCGAGACCGGCAGGAACCACTTCCGGCCGAAAAGCCTCAGATGGAAATAGAGATAGCCCTCCAGCGCCGCAGTCCCGGCGGCTACCAGGAGCACGAACCACGCCACTTCGCCCAGCGATCCCAGCGTTTCCGGCATAAGCGTAGGCTACCTGTCCATGTCCTCTATCTTCCTGAGCGCCTCTTCCTGCATGCGTTCCGCGGCCGTGGCCGCGTCCATTTTCCGCGACATGGCCAGCCCCATATAATTGCGCGCGGAGTCCCATACCGCGCGCATCTCGGTGGCCATCGGCATGGGCCGGCCCTTTAGTATCTGCTCCATTGATATCCTGGAGACCGGGTCGGAGGTTATCTCCGGCGAGGAGTTGGCTGAAGCGAGGGCCGGCAGGCGCTTGAGTTCCAGGTACTGCCTGATCTGGTTCTCTCTGGAGGTGTAGAACTCCACGAAACGTTTTATGACGGCCATTTTCTCGGGCTTTATGCCGGAGGAGAGCATGAAGTATTTGCCGCTGACCATAGGGGATGGATATACTCCGGTGGACGACAGTTTCGGAATGAGGCATATCCCCAGGTCCCGGCCGAGATGCCGCTGGTATTCCGAGATGGCCCAATCGCCGTTGATAATGAAGGCGGTCCTGGCCTCCTTGAACAGGGAGTCCATGCAGTTATAATCGCATTCCTTCGGAACGAATTTCTTTTCGAATTTGAGGTCCGAGTAGAAGCCGAGCGCGTCCCGCATCGCCTTGGTGTCCAGGGTAGGGGTCTTCCCGGTCATGGGTCCGCCGCCGAAAGCGGCGAGCCACGGCATGAGCCAGAAGGGCTCGCCCATGTCGAAGGCCATACAGGCGTCTAGTTTAAGGGCCGGGGCCTCGCGGCGGCAGAAAGAGAAAAGTTCGTCGGTGGTGGCGGGCGGCGTTTTAACCAGCCTGCGGTTGTAGAACATCATCAGGTGGTTGCCGTTCGTCACAGGCACTCCCCAGGCGTGCCCGTCCAGGGTGATGGCGTCCACTACGGTTTTGTTGTAGCGGGAGAGGTCGAATTCGTTCTCCAGCGGCATGATGAAGCCGGAGACGGCGAAGAGGCCGGCGGTGTCGGAGGGGCAGAGGAGGAGGTCCGGGGGTACGCCGGCGAGGGAGGCGGCCTGGAAGCGCTGGCGGAGGTCTTCGGTCTGGTAATGGGTCCTGATTATTTCAAGTCCGGAGTTGCCGGGGAGTTTTTTGAAGGCTTCGATGACGGAGTCTATGTAGGGTGCGACGCGGGCGTCGTCCTGTTCCCAGAGGACTATGGCGCGCGAGGTTTCGTCTGCGGGACGGGAGCAGGCGGCCGCGGCGCAGGCCGCGATCACCATTAAGGTTCTTTTTAGTCCCTGTATTACCATGAAAGCTATATTTTATCTATCCAGGTTCGCAGGTCCTGCCGCGGCGCCGGGCCGCAAGGCACGCTATCGGCCACACCGTGGCCGCGCTCCCACTCGGCCTCGCCGCTTACGTAAGGCTCGGCCTGCGTGACGGCCTTGCTTGCCCGGCATCCGCGTCACCCGCTCCAAATAAGGAAATACCTATATGGCCACAAGCTAAAAGCTAATAGCCACCAGCTAATAGCTGTTAGCCCCTGAATTGTAATTATACTATAGTCGCGCGGGGGCTATGGGGGCCGGGGGCAAGGACCGCGGCTTCGAGCGGAGGCATTACGATACGGAGCGCGCCGGGAGCGGTTTTCAGGACGGCGCGGCCGGCCAGCAGGTCCGGCTTCTTCCTCCAGTTCCCACGCAGAGAAAGTTCCCGAGGGGTCTCGCCGGCGTTGAAGACGCAGACGGCCGAGCTGGAGCCGAGTCTTCGTTCGAAGGCGAAAAGATGGCCGTTCCGTTCGGCGTACAGTGTCCTGTATGTTCCTTTGCGTATGGCCGGGCTGGCTTTGCGGGCCGAGAGGAATTCCCTGTACCGGGCGAAGAGGCCCCGGTCCGGGACGTTCGGCTCCCTGCCGGAGCGGCGGTCTGGCCGGGGAGACTCGGCCGCGTAGGCGAGGTCCGGCCAGAGCATTGGTTTGCGGCAGTCCGGGTCGTTGGCGCCGGTCATGCCGTATTCGTCTCCGTAATAGATCATCGGAGCGCCGATATAAACGGCCTGGAAGGCCGCCATCAGCATATGCACTTTACGCTCCCGTTCCCCGCCCCTGCCGGTGCGGTAGGAGGGATTGAACTCGGTCTTGGTCTTTCTGTGGTACTCGTGATGAGAGGCCATGTCCAGGTCCGGATTGCGGATTATGCTGCGCAGCCTGGGGGTATCGTGCGAAGAGAACAGGTTCTGCATCGCATGCGTCACGTCCTCCGGATAGGCCCGGCGGAGCTCCGCCAGCGCGCGGTCGAATTCAAGCGAAGAGGTCCTGTTCCCGACATCCGCGAAGAACGACGACGACGCGTACGCGAATGGATAGTTCATCATCGCGTGGAATTCGCCGCCGCTGACGAAAGCCGGATCTATATCCGCCACTTCGGCCGTCAGATAGGCGTCCGGCTTTATCGCCCGGACCTCCGCGCGCCATTCCTTCCAGAAGCCGTGCGGTATGCAGGCCGCCACGTCCAGCCTGAAGCCGTCGGTGCCGGCCGTGGTGTCCCCGTCCGGAGCCAGCCAGCGTCGGGTTATATCGAAGAGGTAGCGTTTATAGCCGGCGTTGAACGTGCGGCGGTCGCGCTTGAATTCGGGAAGGTCGTTTATCCCCCACCAGCCACGGTAGATGAACCCGTCCGGCCCCGGCGCGTTCCATTTCATTACGCGGTACCAGTCCTTGTAACGGGAGGCCCTGCCGTTCGCCAGCAGGTCCCTGAAAGCGAAGAATCCGCGTCCGGAATGGTTGAACACCCCGTCTATTATTATCCTAATGCCGCGCCGGTGCGCGCGGCGGACCAGTTCCAGGAAAAGCCTGTCGGCCGCGGTCCACACCCAGGTCGCGGGGTCTTCGGTCTCCCCGGCGGAGGCCACCAGCGCCCTGTCGCCTTCCGGGTCGGGACCGAAATTAGGATCGATGTGATGGTAGCTTTCGCCGTCGTATTTGTGATGCGAGGAAGATACGAAGACGGGGTTAAGGTAGATCGCGTCCGCGCCGAGGCGTTCTATATGGTCCAGTCTGTCGATGATCCCCTGTATATCTCCGCCGTATCGGCGGTGTATCACGGAGCGGAAGAAGGAGCCGTAATTTTTCTTTTCCCATGCGGCCAAAGAATACCAATCCCCGGTCCAAGGCGTCACCTTCCATCCGCGGGGCGCCGGGACTCCGAGGTCCTTCGCCTCCGGGTCGTTGGACGGATCCCCGTTCGCGAAACGCTCAGGGAATATCTGGTACCATACCGCCCCTTTCGCCCACTCCGGCACACCTGTGTTCTTTTTCATGCTTCCGTCCCTGTAACGCCACACCCGCCTTCGCACATCCAATTTTAGCTTTTTCCCCGTACCGGCGTCAGGCATAAGCTGCTAGCTATCGGCTATTAGCTAGTGGCTATTGGCTAGTAGCTGGTAGCCATAAGGCATTACCTTATTTGGAGCGGGCGCCGGAGGCAGCCTTCTGCCGGCCATTTAGGGGTTTAGGACCGGTAGTCGGAGCGTATCCCTCCGGGACGGTGCGTG
>JAKLEK010000075.1 GCA_022703115.1 Elusimicrobiota bacterium | reverse complement strand
CGTAGCGGCCGGCTTCGTGGGCGGCTTCTTCGCCGGGAATTACGACACCATCAACCACACGCTCTTCTTTATGATACCCACCGCCACGGCCGCGGGAGCCGCCCTGCTGCTGCTCCTGATAACGCCCAGGCTGAAAAAATGGATGCACGGGGTGCACTAACGTTCCTTCACGCTCACGGCCATGATAAAAGCCGTTAAAGAGGACATCACCGCACTTCAGGTGGACGCGATAGTGAACGCGGCCAACTCCTCGCTGCTGGGCGGCGGGGGAGTGGACGGCGCCATCCACCGCGCGGCCGGGCCCGGCCTGCTGGAGGAGTGCCGGAAGCTGGGCGGCTGCCCGACAGGCGAGGCCCGGCTTACGGGCGGCTACGGTCTGCCGGCCAGGCACGTTATCCATACGGTCGGGCCGGTCTGGCGGGGAGGGGAAAAGGGGGAAGCGGAGCTTCTCCGCGCCTGCTACGTGAATTCCCTGAAGATCGCCACGGAGCGCGACTTCGCCTCCATCGCCTTCCCCTGCATAAGCACGGGGGTTTACTGCTACCCCAAAGAAGAAGCGGCTCTCATCGCCGTGGAAACCGTGCGCGGCTTCCTGTCCGAAAGCGGCCCCGGCCTGGAAGTCATCTTCTGTACGTTCTCCGACAAGGACCTCTCCCTCTACCGCAAGACGCTGAAAGCAGCAGGCCTAACGCCCTGAAGCGCCGGACTTAAAGCCCCGCCCCTCTCACCGGCCTTGCTGAACGGTCGCCCCGCATCCCTATTCGGAATCGCACGCTATTTTGGTGAGGGCCGGCCTAAAAAACGTAGAATATCAGCGTGAGCAGAAAACTTCACATCATCACGTTCGGGTGCCAGATGAACGAGGCCGATTCCGAGAGGATCGGGAGGTCGTTCGCTGCCCGGGGATTCGAGCTGACCGACAGCCTGAAGGCGGCGGACGCGGTCGTGATAAACACCTGCACGGTGCGCCAGCGGGCCGAGGACAAGGCCATCTCACAGATAGGACGCCTGAGGAAATGGAAGCTGGCGCGGCCGGACGGTAAGCTGTTCGTGGTGGGCTGCGCCGCTGAGAAGCTGGGGAGGAAATACATCCGGAACAGGTTCCCTTTCGTGGACGAAGTGGTCGGGGCGAAAAGTCTGGATAAGATCGAAGCCCTTCTCCCCGACTTCCCGACGCTGCCGGATTTTCCTCCGGAAAATCGGCACAGTGTCCAAAAACACACGACAGGTCAGCCCAGTCCACTCCCGACCTTCCGCCCCCCGACTCCCCGACTCCCCGATTCCCCCGTTTCCGCTTTCATAACGATCATGCGCGGTTGTTCATTAAAGTGTTCATACTGCATCGTGCCAGCGGTGCGCGGAGAGGCGTCTTACCTGGCGCCGGAGGAGATACTGGCCGAGGCGGAAGCCAAGATCGCGGAAGGCGCGAAAGAGCTCATACTGCTGGGACAGACGGTGAATTCCTACCGCTACGAGGGGAAGGACGGCGCAGCCGTCTCGTTCCCCGCCCTGCTGAAAATGGCGGCGGCGCTGCCGGGTTTGGCGCGGCTGCGGTTCATGAGCCCGCATCCATTATTCTTCACCGATGAATTCTTCCGCGTGTTCCGTGAGAATCCCAGGATCGGCCGCTACATCCACCTGCCGGTCCAGAGCGGGTCCGACCGCATACTCAAGGCGATGCGCAGGGGGTACACACGCGCGCGATATCTGGACATCGTCGCGAAGATACGCGAGGCCGCCCCCGACGCCGCGGTCTCGACCGATTTCATAGTCGGCTATCCAGGCGAGACCGAAGCCGATTTCCGTGAAAGCCTGTCGCTCATAGGGGAGGCCGGATTCTCTTTCGCCTATTGCTTCAAGTACTCCAGGCGCACCGACGAGCGGGGGCTGGAACCCGACCTGGACGAGGCCGGGATGGACGAACGCCTGGAGCGGCTGCTTGCGGAGGTCAAAAAAAATTCCGGCGCAATTTTAAACGCAAGAATTGGTAGAATAGAGGAAGTTCTGCCGGAGTCCCGCGATTTCGGCCGGACCTCGGCCAATTTCGTAGTGAGGCCGGAGCGCGGCGCGGAACTTGAGCCCGGCGCGCTGGTCCGGATGGAGATAACAGGGGTGGTAAGGAACGCTTTGAAAGGAAGGCCAGTACCATGACTAAAAAGGAACATAAAGTTTTCAAGGAACGCCGGGAGCACGTCCGCCTGCCTATCCTGCACGGCATCCTGGAGCCGGTGGAGATCAATTTCTACGATAAGAACGATACGGACAGGAGCCGCCCTCAGCCGGGAATACTGGTGGACCTGTCGGCCGGCGGCATGCGGCTCATAACCTTCCTGGAACCGCCGCACTCCAGGGAACTGAACATGATCCTGAAGCTGGTCGGCGTGAAAGAGATGCCCATCACCGGCAAGATATCCTGGGTAAAGGAAAAGGGCGGCGTTTTCATGAACGGCATCACGTTCTCCTCCATAAGCGCGGAAGACAAGAAGCGCATCAGCAACATGGCCGAGGATTACGTGGACTGCGACACGCGCATCGCTTTGAAGCTTCCGGAGGTATGCGTGGAGACCTGCAGGTCCCACGCGCTGTGCAACAAGCCGCAGAAAGACGAGCCCCTGTTCAAAAAGAAGTAGCGCCGTTCGCCCGGAATATTCCCGAGCCGCTCCGGCCGGGCCGTCCGTGATCCAACTGTCCGGATTTCCGCGCCCCGGCGATTCCGCCGTCTTACAGCTTCGTTTTAAATGTCCTTCGCCATATCCAAACCCATAACCATCATGGGCGCCAACGCCTCCGGTAAAACGGGGCTGGCCCTGGAGCTCGCCCGCAGGACCGACGGGGAGGTCATCTCCGCCGATTCCAAGCAGATATACAGGCACCTCGCCGCCGGCACCTCCAAACCGGCGGGGACCTGGAAGACAGTGCTGGGCCGGGAACTCTACATGGTGGAAGGCGTGCCGTACCACCTCGTGGACACCGTGGACCCGAAGAGCGCTTACGACGCCGGCACCTACGCCGCGCAGGCGAAGCCCCTGATGGACGCCATCTCGGCCGCGGGCAAGACCCCGATAATCGCCGGCGGCACCGGCATGTACATACAGGCGCTGTGGAACGGGCTGGACCAGCTGCCGCCCGCGGACCCGGACCTGCGAAGGACCCTTTCGGACCTGGCGGAGGAGAAGGGCCGGGAGGCGCTGCACGCGGAACTGGCGGCGCTGGACCCCAGGGCGGCGGCCATGATACCGCCCGGCAATATCCAGAGGGTGATGCGGGCGCTGGAGATAACCAAACTGGCCGGGCGGCCGGTCTCGGAGCTCTGGACCGGCCGGTTCGGCAACGCTCTCCCCGGCCACCTTGGCGTTTTCGTTTTCCTCAAGTGGGACAAGGAGCTGCTCAGCGGCAGGATAAAGGACCGCACCGCGGCCGCTTTCGACGACTGGGCGGAGGAGACGCGCGGCCTGCTGGCCATGGGCTATCCCGAGGACGCTCCGGCCCTCAAGTCCCTGGGGTATCCCCAGGTCATGGATTTCATTTCCGGCAGGATCACGCGCTCGGAGGCCATACACTCCATAGTGGCGGTCTCGATGTCGTACGCCAAGAGGCAGAACACCTGGTTCGGCAGGTACAAGAACGCGATGCTTATCGAGCTACGCTCCCCTTCGGATTACGACCCCGGACGGCTGGCCGACAGGATCCTGCTCGCGGGGGAAAGGGGAACATGAACGCCATTCTCGTGGCGGCGGCGCCCAAGACCGGAAAGAAGAAAGGGTCGGCCGACCCGGCCGTAGCCCTGGAAGAGCTGTGCCGTCTGGCGGAGACCGGCGACGTGGAAGTGCTGGAAAGCGCGCTTATCCGGCTGCAGAAATACAACCCGGCCACGCTGATAGGCTCCGGCAAGGTGGAGGAACTGAAGAAGCGCGTGGACGAGCTCAAGCCGGGCCTGGTCATTTTCGACGAGGAGCTCACGCCGGCCCAGCAGAGGAATCTGGAGCGGGCGCTGGGTGTGCCGGTGATAGACCGCACGTACCTCATCCTGGAGATCTTCTCCCGCAGGGCGCGAACGCGCGAGGGTAAGCTGCAGGTGCGTCTGGCCCGTCTTTCCTACGACCTGACCCACCTGACCGGGAAGGGGTCCTCCATGGGCCAGCAGCACGGGATGATAGGGACCCGGGGCCCGGGAGAACGCCAGCTGGAGTACGACAGGCGCACCCTGCGCGACAAGATAACGGCGCTGCAGAAGGAGCTCGACGCCGTAAAGGACGAGCGCGAGACCCAGCGCAAGAATAGGGATTCGGTCCCGATGCCTCAGGCGGCGATAGTCGGGTACACCAACGCCGGCAAGTCCACCCTGCTTAACCGTCTGACCGGAGGGGAACGGCCGATCTACGCCGACGACAAACTTTTCGCGACCCTGGACCCTACCACCAGGCGCGTGCGTCTGCCCGGGGGCGGCTGGGCGCTCCTGACCGATACGGTCGGGTTCATCCAGAAGCTGCCGCATAACCTGGTAGCCGCTTTCCGTTCCACGCTGGAAGAGACCGCGCACGCGGACCTGCTGCTGCACGTGCACGACCTTTCTTCCCCGGATATGGCGCTGCAGCACGCGGCGGTGAGGGAGACGCTGAAGGACCTGGACCTGGACGGCATACCGGTGATAAACGTTTACAACAAGCTGGACGCGGCCCCGGCCCACCGCGCGAACTCGGAGGTGCTGCGCCGGATGCGGCCGGTGTTCGTTTCGGCGCTGACCGGAGAGGGGATGGACGAGCTGATGACCCGCGTCGAGGCCGCTCTTTCCGCCAGGTGGGAGGATTACGAGCTGGTGATACCGGCCGGCAGCCAGAAGCTGCTGTCGGGGATATACAGCACCGCCATGGTCCGGAGCGCGGATTACGGTCCGGAAAGCATAAAGGTGAAGTTCAGGGCTACCCGCGAGAACCACCGACGCATCATGAAGCTGCTGAGGCCGGAGTAAGCATGCCGCTGCATGACGGTTGAGCCAGCAACCGGGCTTCCGTTTTTATATATAATCTTTAAATATGGAGAAACAAACCCTTACCGCGGGCCTGCTGTTCACCAGCTATTTTCTGGGGGGCATACCGACAGGCTACATCATCGGCAGGATGAAAGGAATCGACATACGGAAGTTCGGCTCCGGGAACCCGGGCACCGCGAACGTGTACAGGACCCTGGGCAAAGGCCCGGGCATCGCCACCTTCCTGGTGGATTTCCTCAAAGGTTTCGTCCCGGCTTACGTGGCCATAAAAGCGTTCTACATCGGGGCCGGACACTGGTGGATACCGGTGGCCGCCGGAGCGCTGGCCATAGCCGGCCACATCTGGACCCCGTTCCTCGGTTTCCGCGGCGGGAAGGGCGTCGCCACGGCCGCCGGGGTCTTCATGGCCCTGCTGCCGCTCCCCACTACCGGCGCTTTCGCGGTCTTCGCCCTGGCGGTGGCCGCGACCGGCCACATATCCGTCGGGTCCATGTCGGCCTCGGTGGCGCTGCCGATACTCTGCTTCGCCCTGGGCGGGTCCCCGGCCCAGCGGCCCTTCAATATAATGGCGATAGTGGTCTGCGCGGTGATCTTCTACACGCACATCTCCAATATCAGGCGGATATTGCAGGGCCGCGAGCTTTCCTTCAAGCACCAGGGCATAAAGGACAAGACCTCATGAAAGACGAGAACTCCGTGGAACCCGCGGAACTGGAGGTAAGGATCTATTCCATCGCCACCAGCCTGACCGAGTCCATAATTTTCCTCGACGAGATCGGCGGCACCAGGATCCTGCCGATATGGATAGGGCCGATGGAGGCCCAGGCCATCGCCATACGCCTCTCCGGCTACCCTTCCCCGAGGCCCATGACGCACGACCTGTTCTACTCTTTCATCAGAGCGCTCGATTACACCGTGGAGAAGGTCCGGATTGTAGACATAACCGACAATACCTATTACTCGGTCATACAGATCGCCGACCGCAACGGGGACAACAGACGGGACATCGACTCGCGCCCTTCCGACGCCATCGCCCTGGCCGTCCGTTTCGGCTGCAGGATATTCATCAGCGAACGGGTTTTCGAGAAGGCCCAGGTCCTTTCGAAGCCCATAACGGAAGACGAGGTCGCCAGGTTCAAGCAGGACCTCAACAAGCTCAAGCCCAACGACATCATCAGCCAGCTTCTGAACAACCGGGGACGGGCTCCGAAGAAGGACGCGGAGGAGGAAGAGGGGACGGGCGGGGAGGGGGAGGGAGAGGATGAACAGGCTTGAACTGATACGGGAGATGTCCAGGCATCTGACGACGGAGAGGGAAGCCAAGCTGGCCGTTCTCAAGATCTTCGAACTGATGGCGGGAGCGCTGCGCAACAACGAGAAGGTGGTCATTTCCAATTTCGGCACTTTCAAGGTCAAGGAACGCATGCCGCGCCAGGCGAGGAATCCGAAGACCAACCAGAAGGTCATGGTAGGACCGCGCAAGAGCATCCGTTTCAAACCCTCACGCAAGCTCACCAGCGGTATCTGACTGGGGCCGCGCTCCGATGACCGAAAAGAACTATTTCACCATACGGGAGATAGCGAAGAAGACCCAGCTGCCGGAATATACAATACGCTACTGGGAAGCCAGGTTCAATCTGCTGCGGCCGCTGCGGCTGGCGAGCGGGCACCGCAGGTACACAGCCAGGGACGCGGAACTGATAAACGAGATAAAAGAACTGGTCCTGAACAAGGGATACACCCTGTCAGGTGCCAAAAAGGTCCTCCGTTCACGGAAGAAGGGGAGCGGAGCCAAACAACAGCAGCCTTCTTTCCCTCCGGACCCCTCCATACGCCTCCTGGAAGAGATAAAAAAAGACCTTCAGCAGATAATCAAAGAGTGCTGACCGCGCTCCCGCCGTAACCATCCGGGCCTGTCAAATGATCGCTATTGGCTATTAGCTAGTAGCCAATAGCTGGAGAGGGGGCGGTATCTTTTCTACGTGACGATTTGCTCCGCCAAATCCCCGGCCTCCACTTCAAGGTACGCGGGGCCTGCCAGGGGCCTGGAACGCGGAACCGGCGTCGGCCACACCGTGCCCGCGCCTGCGTTCCTCGGCCTCCGCGCT
>JAKLEK010000074.1 GCA_022703115.1 Elusimicrobiota bacterium | reverse complement strand
CGCTCCTGCGACCTGCCGTTCCACTGCCGGAACAACATGCAGCTGCACGCCTGCAAGATGCACTGCGTGAAGTACCCTACCGCCAACGGCTGCAAGAAGGACAAGAGCGCGGAAGACTCCGCCTTCGACCAGGACCTGGCCAAGGATAACTGCGCGGCCTATCCGAACGCGCCCGGCTGCCCGATGTACTGCAAGGACCACCACGCTTATCCGGGCTGCCCGATGTACTGCCAGCTGAACCCCCTGTCCCCCGCCTGCAAGAAGTAAGAGCGGAACGGACGACTACACGGACCCTTCCGCCCCCATGGCGGAGGGGTCCGTCTTTAAGAGGAGCCATGAACAAACGATCTTCCGCCGCCATAGCCGCGTTCCTGCTGGCCGTCTGCGCCGGCCTTCCGTCCGCGTCGGTGGACCCCGTCACCCGCCCCCCGGCGCCGGCCGCCGCGCCGGAACAAGGGCTGAACGAAGGTCTGGACGTCCTGCTCCGGTCGGAGCTTTTCATGACCCTGGGCGGGGTGAAACCGATATCCTCCACCGTACCGAACGCGGATATCTACAGGAAAGCGGCCGCGGCGGCGGCCGACGGCAGGATACGCAATACGGACATCCTGTTCTTCCTGGACGGGGACGGACCGGCGATGGCCAGCCGCGAAGCCGTCGCGCGGCTCTCGAGGGACAGGACCGCCAACGCCGTCCTGAAGCGCTATTCGCTGGCCATGCCGCGGGACGCTGAAGCGTGGATATCCACTTTCACGGCGTGCAACTCGGATTATTTCCGCTATCCTTTCGAATGCGACCTGCTTTTCGGGATAGGCTACGGCTATCCGCCGCTGGAAGTGGAGGCCTACGCGAAGGATTCGGCCGCGCAGAGGCGCGAGATAATCTCGGAACTTTCAGCAGACGCCGGGCTGGCCGCCATGCTGGCCGGGGCGGGCATACCGAAGCCTTCCGACGAGGAGGGCTGGCTGCGCCTGCAGTGGCAGTCCACCCCCTGGGAGAAAGGCCAGCCCCGTTCCTGGCAGAACGTGGTCTACGAGATAGAGACCAGACACAAGCCGTCGCCGCGGCAGAACCTGCGCCTGCCGGCGGACCCCGGGTTCGAGATGCCGTCCTACGCGAGGTTCACCAACGGGGAACTGGAGAGGGACGGCTACTACCTGCGTTCGGTGCACGTGCTGACCAGGAACTACGAAGAACTGATAAGCGCCGGAAGGACCCCGCTGGAAATAATCAATAATCCTCAGTGGCTGAAAAAAGGCCTGCCGTCATTTCCGGAACATCTCCTGTCCAGATAGGACGGAGTTATCATTTCTGCAGGAGCAGTCTGGCCTTCACGGCCGTTCCGAGCGCGTCCAGGTTGATGGGTTTGGAAACGTAATCAAAAGCCCCGGATTCCAGGCACTCCCGCGCCACAGCTTCGTCCTCGTTCCCGGTTATCATCATGAACCCGGTCCCCGGCATATCCGGCACAAGTTCGTGCAGGACCGAGACCCCGCTCACGCCGGGCATATTGATATCCAGCAGGACCAGGTCCGGCTTTTTCGCACGCGCCAGCCTGAGGGCCTCGGCCCCGTCCGCGGCCTCGAAGACCTCCCGGAAGAGGGGCCCCAGGAAACGGCGCAGTACCGTCCTGATCTCCGCGTCGTCGTCGGCTATAAGAAGGCATCCCGCGGGGCTTTCCTTCCGGACGGACTGCGGGGCCGGACGCTTTTCCGCCGGACTGGGCCTTGCGTCGGGGCCGCGCTTGACGCCCAGCAGGCGGTCTATGGCCGCGAGCACCGGAGAAAGCCCGCCGCTCTTGGAGAGGAAGGCGAAAGCGCCGCCCCGCATATACGCATCCACGTCCTCGGGATCGTCGTAGCCCGACAGTATGAGTATGGGCACGCTGCCGGATATCCTTCTGATGGCGTCGAAGACGGCCGAGCCGGACATCACAGGCAGGTCCCGGTCAAGGACGACAAGGTCCGGTCCGTACTTGCGGAATGCCCGCACTCCCGCGGCGCCGTCGGAAGCGGTCTCGACCTCGTGTCCGTCCCTGGTAAGGAAGACGAAAAGAGCGTCGCGCACGATGCCGTCGTCGTCCACAACAAGTATCCTGGCCATAAGATATACCTCCGGCGCGAAGCTCCCTTCACTTCCGGTCCGGACCGGACGCCACGCCCGCGGACTTCGGCAGATATACGGTGAAAACGCTGCCCTTTCCAGGTTCGCTGGAAACCTCCGTCCACCCGTTGTGCCTGTTCACTATACCGTACGCCACCGAAAGGCCCATACCGGTGCCCTTCCCTTTAGGTTTGGTGGTGAAGAAAGGTTCGAAAAGACGGTCCATGATCTCGGGTGTCATGCCGCAGCCGTTGTCCGATATCGAAACACGCAGAAAACCGGAAGGCCGCTCCGCCGGCCGCGGACATGATGCCCCCGCTCCATCGGGCGCGTCGGCGGCGGACATGCGCAACAGGCCGCCGGCAGGCATGGCCTCCCCGGCGTTCATGACCAAATTCAGGAGGGCCTGTTCCAGCAGCGCCGGGTCCGCCTGGGCGGGGGCAAGACCCTCCTGGCATGATATCTCCACGGCTATATCCGGGGCCAGGAAGGCCCGGGCCTTCTTCGCCAGGCCGGCCAGGATATCCCGCATATCCACTTCCGTCCTCCTGCCGGCCCCGCCCCGGCTGAAAAGCATGAGCTTTCGGATGATATCCGCCGCGCGCCGCTCGGCCTTGTGTATCTCCTCTATATCCGGGCGGGACGGATCGTCCTTCGGCATGGCGTTAAGAAGTAGCGTAGCGTAGCCCTCTATAGCCCCGAGTATATTGTTGAGGTCGTGGGAAAGGGAAGCGGTCATACGGGCCAGCGCTTCCATTTTCCGGGTCCGGCAGAGCCCGCCAGTTCCGTTTTCCATAAGTTTCTCCTCCGCTCCGGGCAGCATATAATATATTAAACAACCGCGCGTTCCAACAATCGCCCTCCGGCCTCGGCCGGCTTCAGAAGACCCACTCCCCCTTCCTCTTTTCCTCGTTCAGACAAGCCGCGATCCTTTCCCGGTAAAGCGGGTCCATGCCCGGGACCGGAGCCCTGTCCAGCATGTTCAGGCGCTTGAGGACCTCCCGCCTGACCTCCAGACTGGGATCGTCGTACAGAGCCAGCAGTATATCCAGCGTCTCCGGAGAGGCTATGCCGGCCAGGGCGCCGGCTATGCTGGCCCGGTTCAGCGGGTCCGCGTCCCCGGCTATGGTCCTGAAGAACGCCGCGGCCTCCTCCGGAAAATCGGCGTAAAGGGAGGCCGACTGGACGGCGATACGTTCCCAGGCCGCCTCCCTCTCCGGCGGAGCTATGTCCGACATGATCTCAAGGATCTTATCCTCCCGCGCGGCGGCCGTGCCCGGAGCGGCCTCTTCGCTCCGAGGGGCCGGCGGAAGGGGCGGCGATGGCTCCCGCGCCGCGGCGGGAGCCCCGGACGAAGGCGATACCGCGGCCGCGGGCGCGGGCGCCTGAACCCTTCCCGCGGCCAGGGCCGATATTTCCATAGCGGCCAGCCTCTCCGCCTCTCTGCGCCGCTCGGCCAGTTCGGCCATGATCTTGCGTTCTTCCTCCGCCTTCATCTTCTCAAGTTCCAGATGCATAACCTGTTCCCTGGTCTTCCTCATAAGTTCGAGCTCTTCCACCTGTTTGCCGAACCCTTTCCACACCTCCAGTTCCTTGCGCACCGCGGCGTTCTTCCGCTCCTCCTCTTCCATGCTCCCGCGCAGTTCCCGTATCCTGAGAAGGAGCTCCTCCCTTCCGCGCAAGCGGGGGTAGACGAAGGCGGCCGCAAGCGCCAGCAACGAGGCCGCGGCGGCAGCGGCGAAGGGGTAGGACAAGGTTATCCGGCCGTCTCCGGCATATATCCAGGCATCGGGCGCCGAAGCGGAAGGGGACGCAGCCGGAACTGGCGCCGGGACGGAGACGCGGGTGACTCCGGCCGGGGCCGGCTCGGAACGCCGCTCGGGAGCCCGGACCGCCGCCGGGCGCTCCGGCGCCGGAGGCCGGCGCGGAGGCTCGCCGGCTTCAGTGATGGAGCTGTACATCAGCCGGACCTCCGGATTGGACGGGAACCTGTCATGCGCTTTCCTCACCAGCGAGCGGGCCTTCCGCCCGTCGCCTCTGGCGTAGTTATCGTTTATCGCCCTGACTAACACCTTCAGGAGCAGCCGGGAGGATTTCTCGTCCGCCGCGTCCAGTTTTACCGCCTCCTCCAGGCTGGCTATGGCGGAGTCGTCCTTCCCTTCCAGGTACGCTTTAACCCCGGCGCGATAAGGCGCCGATCCCTCCGGAGCCGGGCGGTCAGTCACGTCCAGCCCGGGCATGGACATAATATCCGGGACCGGCTGCATAAGGTCCGCCCGAGCGCCGGCCTCCTCCCCGGAAGCGGAGGGAAGGTAACCGGCGGCGAGAGCGGCCGCCAGGATGACCGGGAATAAACCGGGACTGTGCATAACGCTACCTCCAGTTCTCCGCCGGACCGGCGATGTCCCCGAGCCGTTTATAAAGGATCGCCGCCTCCCTGTTGTCTGGGTCCAGCTCTACGGCCTTGCGCAATTCCGCCATGGCTGGAGCGTAACGCTCCTCCGCGATCAGCACGTGGGCCCGCGACATGGCGATAAGGCCGAGGGCTTTCACGTCGCCCTCGAACATATCCTCCAGGCCTGACATGGCGTCCAGGGCCTTACGGTATTGTCCGGCGCGGTAGGATCTCCTGGCGGAAGCGTACTTCGCCGCGGCCGCCGCCTTCGCTTCCGCAGCTCTGGCCCCGGCCGCCGCTTTCTCCTCCTGCCTGCGGATCTCCGCCATTATGGCGGCCGCGTCCGCATCCTCTTCTTCTATTTCCAGGATGCGGGCCACCGCGGCCCCGCTTTTCTCCAGGTTGCCGGCTTTCAGCCAGTCGCGGGCCTCCAGTTTCAGCGCCTTAAGCCTTTCATCCCTGATCCTCCGGACATCGAACTTTGAAACGACATCGTAACGGAACGTGAGCCCGAAGCGATGCGAAACGCCGGCCTCGTGGAAGGAAGCGGCGTAATCGAAGAGGAAATTCCCGGAACCGACGCCGAACCCGGCCGTATATTCGCGCTGATTCACTCCGAAGCGAACGAAGAACGGCGTCTCCGAAGAGACCGGCTGGATCTCCATCGCGGCGGCGTACCTGTAGAGACGCCTGCCTCCGCCGTCCGGAGCGGCCGTGCCGGCGTCGGCGGAAAGGATGACCGGCCGGTCGAGCATAGCATGCCGGTACGCAGCGCCCAGCCTGAGGAAGAGGGGGAAAGTGTCGGTTTCCTCCTCCAATCTGAGCTTCGGCCGCGCCACGTTCAGCGCCGATACTCCGGCGGTAAGCCCTTCCAGAAGGCGCAACTGGAAACCGAGGTCGGCTCCGAAACCGGAGGCGGACCGCTCGGCCATGGACTGCCGGACGGCCTTGAGGCTGAGGCCGGCGGAGAAGATATCGCCGGCCCGCTGCGAGCAGGAGAGCAGAAAGGCGTGGTCCTCCTCGCTGAAACTGCCTATGGAACGGCCCAGCGCGTCGGTCTTATCCGCGGAACCGGAACCCATATGGAGGAAGGAAGCGCCAATATCGCCTGAATCGGAAAGAGGGTACGAGACGGAAAGCGCCTGATACTGTCCGGAAAAAAGGAGCGGCGCCACCATTATCACCGCTTCCCCGGAACGGCCCCCGGAGGAGATCCCGGCAGGATTGGCGTAAGCCGCGCCCCCGCCGGTCAGCGCGGTGGAAGCGCCGGCCAGGCCGGCCTCCCTTGCGCCGGCCGCGAGAGCGGTGAGCCATTCCCCCGGAAAACCGCCGTCCGCCGGTCTCTGCCGGAACGGAACGTCCACGGCGAAGGCGGGGGACGCCAGCGCGGAGGCCGCTATGATACAGCGCCAGGCGTTCATTTCAGCACCCCGATGTTAAGCAGTTCCTTCCTCGCGCCGGACGCGGATCTCGCGCGTATCTCCGCGGTATACATGCCGTTGGCCACGACCCGGCCTTCGCCGTTGCGTCCGTCCCATTCCATCTCGCTGACCAGGCCGGAAGAACCGTCCTGACCGCAGCCCGCGGCCCCGTACGGACATCCGAGCACGCGCACCAGGTCTCCCATGGGCGTGTATATCCTTATCTTCACCTCGGAATCGCCCAGCAGGGAATAGCGTATCCTTACCGTTTCGCGTCCGGCCGCGAAAGGGTTCGGAAAAGCGGTCAGGCCCGAGAGCGTTCCGGAGAGCGGCAGCGAGGCGACCACGCTGAAAGCCGAAAGGCCGTTTACGTCGGCGCTGACGCTCTTGCTGCCTGCGTCGACGCGCTGCAGGGGCTGTATCTCCCACCGGGAACCGGACCGGTCGAGCCTGGCTATCTTCAGATGCTGTATATCCGCCAGGGCCTGGTCTACCGCCGCCGCCCGCTCCGCGCCCGGCGCGGTGAACGTCAGGGTCGCCGCGATATCCCCGTCCGGCAGCGCGCTGCCGTCCAGGGCCAGAACGCGCGCCTCCCAGACCGGAGCGGATACCGCTTTGACCAGACGGTTCCCGGTAAGTCCGCGGTCGGCCTCCTCCACCGGCCCAGCCAGGGAGGTCCGGGCGTCCCGGAAGGCCAGATAGCCCTGCGGCGGCATTCCGGAGCGTATCTCAAGGAGCAGCAGTCCGTCGGAACTCCGGGCCTTCAGCGAATGGACGGTGAACCGGCCTGAGCGGCTGTCGGTGCTCCTGAGATACTGGTCCCTGGCGGTGACCATCCAGTAATACTCGGTATCCATCAGTATGGAGGCCGGCGCCGGGGCATAGCCGGTAATGGAGAGCCCCTCCACCGAGGTCCCCCCATCCGGACCCGGGGTGGTGGAATAGCGGAGAGAGTAGGTGACGGGCCCGCCCTCCGGGTCCGCCGCGGCCGACCAGGAGAACCGAAGGTCGAATACCGAAGGGAGAGTGTCCTCAAGCGGTTTTATGAGCTCGAAAGCCGCCGGAGGCAGGGTATTGACCACGCTGAATACCGGGGATTCCGCCGCGCCGGACAGCGCCGGCGTTCCGGAGTCCAGGGCGACGACCCTTAGACGATAGGAAGACGAATTCGACAGGGAGCGCGTGTCCAGCTCGTAATCCGCGCAGGGAAGCCCCGCGGCCAGCAGGGAATAGGAGGAACCGGAATTACCGGAAAGGTAGACGGAGCAGACGTGGGTATCC
>JAKLEK010000073.1 GCA_022703115.1 Elusimicrobiota bacterium | reverse complement strand
CGTCCTCCCGGGACTTAAATAGACCCCCGACATTCGATTCTCCCGACCCTCGACGCTGCCGGATTTTCCTTCGGAAAACCGGCACAGCGTCCAAAAACACACGACAGGCAAGCGTAGTCCGCCCCCGACGCTTGATACCCGGCTTCTGGTATCTTTCGGCTATAAGCGCGGTCATCCCATAATTTTGCCGGCGTCCTGCCGAAAGCTGTGTATTGAAGGTCCTCTGGAAGAGGGGCTGCACTGGGTAACCCATCATCCCTCCGTGAAGGTCCTGGACCTGGACGTGCCCGACACCGGGATAATCCGCGACTGCGACACTCCCGGGGACTACGAGAGGCTTTCGGCGCCCGGCGGGACCTGATATGTTCCCGGTAATAGTGCTTTTCCTCGTTTTCATCCTGACGGCGGTACGCCGGGTTGGGCGGTTCCGTTTCGAAATATGGCAGGTCATGTGCGCCGGCGCCGCCGCCGTTCTGCTCGGCGGAGGGATAGGGCCGGGGGAGGCCCTGAGGTCGATCGATCCTGACGTCATAATTTTTCTTGGAGGCATGTTCGTCGCGGGCAGGACGCTGGAATTGAGCGGCTGGCTGGCGCACGCCGAATATGAGATCTTCAAGCGCGCCCGCACCGAGGAGGGGCTGCTGCTGGTTCTGGTGTTCTTCATGGGGACCGCATCGGCCCTGCTCATGAACGACACTTTGGCGATAATCGGGACGCCGGTCGTTCTGCTGCTTTCGCGCAAGCACGGCATCGCGCCAAAAGCCCTGCTGCTGGCTCTGGCTTTCTCCATAACGGTGGGCAGCGTAATGAGCCCGATTGGGAATCCGCAGAACCTTCTGGTCGCGGTCCGGGGGGAGGTCCCCTCTCCTTTCCTGACATTTTTCAGCCGCCTGGCGGTCCCCACTTTCGTCAACCTCTCCGCGGTCTTCCTGCTGGTAAGATGGTTCTACCGCGAAGAGTTCTCCAGATGCCCTCTCAGGCATTCCCAGGAGCCGATAAGGGACAAGGCCCTTGCCCGTCTGGCTAAGGTTACGGCCCTGGTGCTGGCGCTGGCCATATCGGCGAAGGCGTTCATGGCCCTCCTGGTCCCGGCCATGGATTTTTCTCTCGTCTGGATCGCTCTGGCCGCCGCGGCTCCCGGCCTCCTCCTAAGCCCGCGCCGGCACGAGATCCTGCGCGGGATAGACTGGACTACGCTGGCGTTCTTCTCCGCCATGTTCGTGCTGATGCGCGCGGTCTGGAACACCGGGTTTTTCCAGGACCTTCTCTCCGCTTCCGGCGCCGAAATAAGCGCCGTAGGCACGGTGCTGGCGGTCAGCCTGGCGCTGAGCCAGTTCATTTCCAACGTTCCCATGGCGGCGCTTTACCTGCCGCTGCTGCTCCATGCCGGCGCGGATACGGGGGCGCTCATGGCGCTGGCCGCCGGTTCCACCATAGCCGGCAACGCTTTCATCCTGGGCGCGGCCAGCAACGTGATCATAATCCAGAACGCGGAAAAGAGGGGCGAGACCCTGACCTTCACGGAATTCGCCCGCATAGGAGTGCCGCTTACGGCCGTGAACGCGGCGGTGTACTGGCTGTTCTTAAGATAGAGCGCATGCCGCTCCCGCCCTTGAGAGGGCGGTCCGCGCACCGGATGCCGTAGCCGTCGGCCGAATAAAGTAGAATATATCCATGAACGAAGCACGCAACCTGCTCAAAATGCTCTGCGAAGCCATCGACGCCGGTAAGAGCGTCGCTTTCGTCACCGTGATATCGGTGGACGGGTCCACCCCGCGGGAAGCGGGCGCCAAAATGCTGGTCTTCGGCGACTCCTCCATAGAGGGGACGGTCGGCGGGGGGACGCTGGAAGCGCTGGTGATACGGCAGGCCGCCGCCTGCGTCAAAAAGGGCGCCGGCGGAAAATTCGTTTTCGACCTTAAGCCGGACGGGAACACCGGAATGATCTGCATGGGCCGCGCGGAAGTGTTCATCGACGTATACAAGAGCCCCTTGAAGATACTCATCCTCGGCGCCGGGCATGTGGGAGCGAAGATCGCCCGCGCGGCCGGACTGGCCGGGTATCCCTGCGTCGTCGCGGACGACCGGCCTGAATTCGCGAACCGGGAAAGGTTCCCGGACGCCTCGGATATCATCGTGGAGGAACCGCATAAGGCCGTGGCCCTGGCCGGCGTCGACGAAAATACTTATGTGGTGATAGTGACCCGCGGCCATGCCCTGGACAGGGAATGCCTGGAGGCGGCGATGCGTACCCGGGCCGCATACATAGGCATGATAGGGAGCGCCGATAAAGTGCGCGAGACCTTCCGCAGGGCCGCGTCTAAAAAACTTTACCCTCTCAAGGACCCCAGGGTCTATTCCCCGATAGGCCTGGACCTCGGCGGCAAGGCCCCCGGCGAGATAGCTGTATCCGTCATCTCGCAGATCGTCATGCTGCATTACGGGAGAAAAGGAAAACATATGCGCGTGACCTCGGCCGCGTAAAGTCCCCTACCGCCGGCAAACCGGAATATGATATATTTCCCTATAGGGACGCTCGCGCGTCCGGACCGGTCGCGGTCCGCGCGAGGACCTTTCGGACAGGAGTTTCGCCGGACATCGTGCGAGCAGACCGCCCCGGCCCGAGGCTATGGGGTATAATGCGGAGGCTGTGCTTTATGAAGGACCGTAAAATATTCGTTATGGCTTTTGCGGCGGCGGTTTTAGGCCTGTGCGCCCCGGCCCGCGCGGAAGACCCGTACGTGACCCTGGCGAAGGAGATAGCTGAAGCCGGTTCAGGGCTCGGCAATAAGAAGATAGCCATCATTCCTTTCTCCTACGCGGACGGGCGCGAGGCGAACAAGGACGGCGCCGTGGTCTCCGAACGCATCACGATGAAGCTGATAAAGCTGAACAAGTTCGAGATCGTGGAACGCAGCATGCTTGACAAGGTCATGAGCGAGCTCAAGCTGCAGAATTCCGGCGGGATGGACGCGGCCAGCACGCAGCAGCTCGGCAAGCTGCTCGGCGTCGAGGCCATAGTGACCGGCACTCTGGTGGAGATGCAGGCCGGGAGGATAGAGGTCAACGCCCGCCTCATCAAGACCGAGACGGCCCAGGCCATAGGCGCGTCGCAGGTCAGCGTGGAGAAGGACTGGGTCGGCGACGCCGCCACCCCGCAGCAGGCCCCTCCGCAGTACCAGCCGCAGGCGCAGCCTCAGCCTCAGCCGGCTTACTACCAGCAGCCTCAGCCGGCCGGCTATTATCCGAAGCCGGCGCCGCGCCAGCGCGGGAAATACGAATTCGGATTTTTTGAGGTGTTCTACGGCTTCGGTTCTCCCAAGATGGACATGGAGTTCTCCAATGCCAACGCGAACATCGTTCCGGTCACCGAGCTGGGCATCGTCTGCCCCTCCTGCGGCAACAGGGCTTACAGGAGCGTCACGTTCGAGGAACTGAAGACGGAAGGGTTCGGGCCGCTGGCCATGCGCGTCGGAGGCTTCGGCAACAGCGTGATAGGCGGCGATTTCGAAATGTCCTACGAGAAGAGGAACATCGCCGCGCAGGGCACCACCTGGTCGCTGAACGGCGGCGCGCCGGGTTCGTTCACCTTCTCCGGCAACAGTTACGCCACCGTGAAGACTTTCGGCATGAGCTTCGACCTGCTCCTCAGGATCCCCGGCAAAGTGGTCAATCCTTATACCGGAGTGGGCCTGGGATTGTCGCTGAATACTATAGATCTGCCGGACGTCTGGGGTTCCAACCGCGCCGCCCCGGCTACGGAATTCAGCCCCGGCCTGATGGTGCGCCTGCCCATCGGCATACGTTTCAGGCTTGAGAACAACATGTCCCTGTTCACCGAAATGCGCCTGGAATCCAACAGCATGGAATTCGACCGCGGCTTCGAGGGCGAATCCGACACGATAAAGCTTTCGGGCGGCAAATTCCTGGCCGGTATCGGCGTCGCTTTCTGATGAAACTGCGCGAATTCGTGAGGCCTTCCACCCTTAAAGAGGCCCGGGCGGTCCTGCGCGAGCTCGGGCCGAAGGGTATGCCGCTGGCCGGCGGAACCGCGCTGCATTTTATGCGGGGCAGAACGCCGGTCACCGCGGTGGATATAACCCGGCTCGGGCTTTCCTATATACGCCGGGAAGGGGATTTCTTCGAGATCGGCGCGGCGACTCCGCTCGCCGACATCCAGCGCCGCAGAGGGCCCCGCTGGGCCATGCACGAGATCTGCCGCCGCATTTCCACTCATCAGATCAGGAACGTTTCCACCATAGGCGGCAATATCTGCCGCGTTTTCCCCTGGGCCGACCTGCCGGTGGTGCTGCTGGCGATGAACGCGCGCATGCTGGTCTATACCGGCGGGAAAAAGCGCGCGGAAGTGCCGGCCGACGATTTCTTCGCCTCGCAGCCGGCCGGCCGCTTCGCCGGCGGCGATATCCTGGCCGCCGTCAGGATACCGGTCCTGAAGGCCCACCACGGCTTCGGTTCGGTCAAGGCGTCGCGCACCGCCGCGGCTTTCTCTCTCGTGACCGTGGCGGCGCTGCTTGAGCTGGAGGGCGGGCGCATAGCCTCGGCCCGCGTGGCCGCGGGCAGCGCCATTCCGTTCCCGAAGCGTCTGCGTTCCGTGGAGGCCGCGCTGGCCGGCAGGGAGCCGTCCGCGGAGACTTTCCGCGCCGCTGCGGCGCTGGCCGCCGGGGACGCCAGATGGATCGGACAGGAAGGAATGAGCGCCGATTACGTCCGGGAGCTCGCCGAGGTCTCCCTGACGGACGCGCTGGCGCGCGCCGCGGAATTCGCGCGGGGGAGGAACGACTGATGCGAAAAGGGACCCGCTCGGTTTCTTTCACCCTCAACGGCGAGAAGAAGACCTTCGCCACGCGTCCCGACGAAAAGCTTCTGGACCTGCTGCGCCGCGAGGGCTACCGCGGCAGCAAATACGGCTGCGGCCAGGGCACTTGCGGCGCCTGTACCGTCATAATGGACGGCCGGGCGGTCTACGGCTGTCTGCTGTACGCCATGCAGGCCGAAGGCCGGGAGATCCGCACCATAGAGAGCGTGGGAACTTTCGAGAGACCCGGCGAGGTCCAGAACGAGCTGGCGGCCGCCGGCGCCGTGCAGTGCGGGTACTGCATTCCGGGCATAGTGATGAGCGCGACCGCGCTCATGGAGAGCGAGAAAGACCTTTCCGACGAGATAGCCAGGGAATATATGGACGGCAATCTCTGCCGCTGCACCGGTTACGAGAAGATCTGGCTGGCCCTACGGCGGGTTTTCGACCGCAGGGCCGGCGGGAGCCCCGCTCCGGGGCGCTCCGGCAAGGGGGCGAAGAAATGACCCGCGGCGAAAGGACCGGCAAATTCAGGCAGGTGAACCGCTCCGTCGTCAAGATCGATGCGATGCAGCTTGCGCTCGGCCGCGACTCCTATACCGCCGATTTCGTTCCGAAGGACGCGCTAACGGTGAAGATGCTCTGGAGCCCGCACGCGCACGCCCGCATAAAGAAGCTGGACGTTTCTAAGGCTGAAAAAATGCCGGGAGTGAAGTGCGTGCTGTGGCACGGGAACGTGCCGCGCATCGCCCACTGCACCGCGGGGCAGGGCTTTCCGGAACCCTCTCCTTACGATACTTTCATGTTCGACTCCAAGGTGCGTTTCGTGGGCGACCGCGTGGCCGCGGTGGCCGCCGAGACGGAAGAGCAGGCGCTGGCCGCGCTCGAGGCGATAAAGGTCGAGTACGAGGTCCTGAAACCCGTCTTCACGCTCGACGAGGCCATGGCGCCCGGCGCGCCGGTGATCCACGACGAGCCCGAAGCCCATGTGCCGATCCCGATAGTCTACGAACCGAAAAAGAACCTTGTGGCGCACGTGGCCTGCGAAGCTGGGAGCTTCGAAAAAGGGATGAAAGAGGCGGACTTCGCTTTCGACGAGACCTATGAGACGCCTTACGCCCAGCACTGCCCGATAGAGCCCTATACCTCCCTGGCCCAGATGGCGCCGTCGGGACGCATCATAATAACGACTTCCACGCAGGTGCCGTTCCACTGCCGCCGAATCGTGGCGCAGACCCTGGGGATCCCGGTGCGGCGCATACGGGTCATAAAGCCGCGCATTGGCGGCGGTTTCGGCTGCAAGCAGGAAGTGCTGCTGGACGACGTGACCGCCATGTTCGCTCTTCGCACAGGACGCGCGGTCCTGTGGCGTTTCGACCGGGAGGAGATGTTCCGCACCGGCCGTACGCGTCATCCGTTCCGGATCCGTCTGCGCGCCGGAGTGAAGAAGGACGGGACCATAACCGCGATAGGGCTGGAGTGCGTCAACAACACCGGCGCCTACGGAGGCCACGGCCTCACCGTCGTGTCGTGTTCCGGAGGCAAGACGCTGCCGCTCTACCATTGCGAGAACATCCTCTTCGACGGCAAGTCCTACTACACAAATCTGCCGGTGGGCGGCGCGTACCGTGGTTTCGGGGCCACGCAGGCTTTCTTCGCCATCGAGTCGCTGATGGACCACATGGCCGAGGCCATAGGCATGGACCCGCTGGAGTTCCGCCGGATGAACCATATCCGCCCGGGAGAGGGCTCGCCCATCTTCCAGGCCCTGGGTGAGGGCCGCGAGGGCGTGCCGATGACCGTGGGCTCCAACGCCCTTGGCGAGTGCATAACGCGGGGGGCCGAAGCCGCCGGCTGGAAAGATAGGACGGACTGGCGGACCAAGACCGGGCGCTATCGCCGCGGGATAGGCATGGCCTGCCTGATGCAGGGTTCGTCCATCCCCGATATAGATATGGGCGCCGCGTCGATAAAGATAAACGAGGACGGTTCGTTCAATCTGAACGTGGGGGCCACGGACCTGGGGACCGGCTCGGATACGGTGCTGGCGCAGATCGCGGCGGAAGAGCTGGAGACCGATGTTGAGAAGATGATAGTCTATTCGTCCGACACGGATATGACGCCGTTCGACGTCGGCGCTTACGCTTCTTCCACCACTTATCTTTCCGGCGAGGCGGTGCGCAAGGCCGCCGCCGACGCCAAGCGCCAGATCCTGGCGACCGGGGCGGAGATGCTGGGGCTGAAGGCGGAGGAAGTACGTTGCGAGGACGCCCACGTGATGAACGGGGACGGCTCGAAGAAGGTTTCGTATTCCGATATAGCGAATTATTCCCTGTACCAGAAGAACCAGTACCAGATAATCGGCACGGCGTCGCATATCACCAAGAAGTCGCCGCC
>JAKLEK010000072.1 GCA_022703115.1 Elusimicrobiota bacterium | reverse complement strand
ATCGGGCATTACTTGGAAGACGCTGGAGAAAGTAGAAGACCTGATAGGTTGCCTCTGCGATCAGGCCGGCATCACTTCCGGAGAACGTTCCATTGACTCTGTCTTATTCCCCAACGGCGTCAACTCTTTCAAGCGCATCAACGACACTGCCGGCTGGAATAACGGGACCAAATTGCAGAACATCACCACCCTGGAAGTCGCCAACTCTATCAGTATCAAGTGGTACGCGATCCCGGCTTATTCATTCCCTGTAGGGACCAAGACACAGAGGATGCTCAACGTTTTCGGCGCAACGGGAACTGCCGGCCACGGTGGCGCGGCAATACTCTTCATGTACGACGCTACCCGTTACGTCTGCGTCTACTGTATCGGGCAAGGGCCGCTGCACTGGGGGTGTTCTGATCGGGGCGTCTCTCCTTTCAATATTGTCGAAGACTGGGGCGTCCTTATAGGGTACGATAGCAACTCTCACGAGTTTATACTCCAGAAGGACGGAATCAACTTTAACATCTACGTTGATGGTGTCCTGAAGGGAACCCACTCCGACGGCGGTTCTTTTACCATCACCATGAGCTATGCTCAGTACGCCGACATATACGGCGGGACGACAGCTTCTCCTTCTGGGAAATACTGCAGCAAAGTCCTCTGCGGAGCCGATGCTTTCGATGGAGACCAGCTTCCCACCTACGAGTCCGAAGAGTTCGATCTCCTGGAGGCGCCGACAGCGTGGGGCTACCTGGACAAAATAGAAACCCTCAACGGCGGGGCGGCCGCTTACGCGACACGAGTCCGAGCCCCTGCGGAATCCTGGGATCCCTTCGTGGACGTCTCCGCTTCCCAGCTCATCCTATCGGACTTCAAGCGGATGGCGATGTTCCGAATCATCCTGACTCCGTCCGGATTCAGCTCCCCCTCGGTCAATGAGGTCAAGCTCAATTGCACCTCGACAACCGTTTTTATCGCCTTCGCTAACTTCTTGGGAATGACCTGTTACACCGCCATCCAGAAGCTGGCGAAGCTCTGCAACTACGAGTGGGGATTCAAGGGCGACGGGACGTTCTTCTTTCGGTCCAAGGTGCCGAATGATTCCTCAGTTCTCACGATCGATCAGAAGGACATCATAGCTATAAATAGCCTCAAGCCGGGCTGGAAAAATGTTATCAATGCCGGACAGATCCGCTTCGGCGATTCCGAACAGTATTATAAGGAGTACAACTCGAACACCCTCCCTGAGAGCTCCCCGACCAGTAAAGACATCTACGGAGAGTGTATCCAGTCGGACAACGCTTCGGACTTTCTGCTGGCTAACGATGCCGACCTTGCTACCGGGACCGTGCAGATAATACACGACGACGGATATCTGGCTAAAAAGTCTATGAAGCTGATATGCCGGCTGATTCCGCACCTAGAAGTAAGCGACGTAATACAGGCGTCCTTTATCCAGGACCCGCTGAAGGGTAAGAACGTTTTCGGAGATCCCCTGCAGAAGTTCGGGGAGATGGTATTCGCTGACCACGACTCCCAGGTATTGCTTTACAATAATAAGTTGAAGGTCCTTGGGATTGCTCAACGCTTTCAGGACGATATCACGGAGTTAACCTGCGAGGAGGTTTTATGAAGTACCTGCTGATGGTGAAAACAGCCGCATTAGGTTTTAGTGTGAGTGCGAATGGAGTGCTATCCCTTAACGGCATCGCTGTCGTAGAGGTCTCGGCATGATAACCATTACCTGCAACCCCAAGCCTACCATCGCCCGCCTGGACAAATTCAAGGACCGGGTCGAGAAGGGGCTTGGCCGCCTGGCGAACGAGTGGGGCCTGCAGGTGGTAGGGCACATCAAAGAAAATTATTTAAGCAATCGCAGTAAGACAACGCTGGGTGTGGTCACTGGCCGGCTTCGAAGCTCGATACGCTACCGGACCACGGAGGACAGCAGCAGGATAGAGATAGCCTTCGGGACCGACGTTCCCTACGGCCCGATTCATGAATACGGCGGCCGCACGCCGGCGCGGGTGATCATGCCGCGTAAAGCCGGCGGTGTTATCTCTTTCCTGATCGGCAGTCGGCGGGTGTTCGCCAGGAAGGTGAACCATCCCGGCAGCCAGATGCCGAAGCGCTCGTTCATGCGGCCCGGGATAAAGGACAAGTTCCAGCCTCTCAAACAGACCGTCATAGGCTTTCTGAAGGAGGCCGCCAATAATAATGTGTAGAGGGAGGATATCCTAGTGATGTCGCTGCAACTGCCGGAATCTTGGGAACTTCCCGGCGCCGCCCTCAGTCTGAACCTGTAAGGATTATCACCGGTAAAGCCGACAAATCCGACACCTCCGAGAGTCTGACAATGGTGGGAAAAAACACCGTCGTCATACTCCCTTTTTGTATTATGTCTATACTTGGGATAAGAAGCAAAGGGGGACTGTGCCGCGACTATATCTTGAGAAGGGAATTACTTGGGGAGAGTTGGGCCGGCGCGCGCTGCAGCACGCACAGGAGAATGATTGGGGATTGTACCGGAACGACAAGTTCCAGATGGCCGAGTTTTTGAGATCCGAAGGTAAGCATGTGGACGCCCTGGCGATTTATTTCGAAGTCTGCTACTTGGATTTCAACGGCCCCATGAATAACGGTGCGGCGACTGCTTTTGTTATACCAAAATATTCACAGGTATTCGCGCCGGCAGTCCTTGAGGTGATAAGTTGGATAGGGCGCATTGAGAAAATGGACCGGGCTGCGTTGCGGGCTGTCTTTCTTGAGCAGACGCAGTTGATTTGCAATTCGTTGCGGCCTCCAAGAACACCATCAGATTGCTGGGTGCAGTTGGAAGCCGAGTTGCTGTCCTGACGCGCGACTCCGTGCCGGCTCTGCTTGCGCCGGCCTGCGCGGCATGGTAAAATAGAAGCGCGCTCAGTTGAGATCCCGGCGGTTTACCGGATTTCGGGACCTTGTGCAGTTACCTCCGGGTCAACTGAGCGCCGCAAGGTCCCGAGCTATTTGACACGAAAACGCGCAGGAACGGCCAGTTTGCAATCGCAGGAGCCTTGTACAAAACTGGCGCTGTTTTTGAGGGTTTAAAAATCGCGTTTCTCATTGGTAAATTTGCGCGCCCGTGGTGAAATGGATATCACAGGAGCCTCCGAAGCTTCTAGTGCAGGTTCGATTCCTGCCGGGCGCACGTTTTAATAAGGGGCTGGCGCTGAACACGGCGCCGGTCCCGGTCTTTTAAGGGGAACCCCTGGCCGCATTTTCTCAGACTATGAATTTTGAAGCCGAAATATCCCTGCTCATCAAATCCAAGTATCCGCTGATACTGGTCGACACCATCGACGAGAACTACGTGGCGAAGCAGCTCTCCGAAGTGGCCGCCGGCCTTTCGCTCACGGCGTATTTCTGGAGCCTCACCCGTGGTCTCAGGGTGGGGGACAGCGAGAATCCCTTCTACCAGACCGGCGAGCCGGCGAGGATGCTGAAGACCGTGGACGACCTTGTGCGGGACGCCAAGCCGTCCCTCTTCGTGCTGACCGATCTCCACAAGTTCCTGGAGGACGCGGTTACCGCCCGGCTTTTCAAGGACATCGTTGGGCGCATCAACGACACCCGGACCACGGTAGTCCTGGTCGGGGGGGAATGCAGGCTGCCGGCGGACATCGAGCGGTTGGCCGCGCGCATATGCGGCGGCTACCCTGACGAGAAGGAGATCCTCGCGGAGGTCAACAGGGTGCTCGCCGAGTTCAAGAAGACTTCCGGCGCCCTGAAGTTGGCCCTGCCCCCGGATGATGCCCGCCGCGTGATAAAGTCCCTTAAAGGCATGTCGCTGCAGCAGATACGCAACGTGGTAAATACCTGTGTGCTCAAGGACGCGTGTTTCGACAAGGGTGACCTTCAGGAGATCGAGAAGTACAAGAAGTCCATCTTCGACCAGGATGGCGTACTGGAATATTTCGGCTCCGAAGCCCCGGCCGCTATCGCCGGTTTCGACCGGCTGAAGAAGTGGGTGCTGGACCGCAAGGGAGCGTTCTTCTCGGAAAGCGCGGAGCCGCCTCCGCCGAAGGGGCTTCTGCTGCTCGGGGTGCAGGGCTGCGGAAAGAGCCTTGCCGCCAAGGTGATAGCCGGAGAGCTCGGCATACCGCTCTACAGGCTCGATCTCAACCGCCTCTATTCCAAATATATCGGCGAGACCGAGGAGAACCTGCGGAAAGCGCTGAAGACCGTGGAGCGCCTGGCGCCGGTCTGCCTCTGGATAGACGAG
Organism: Elusimicrobiota bacterium; assembly: GCA_022703115.1. Classification (GTDB taxonomy): domain Bacteria; phylum Elusimicrobiota; class Elusimicrobia; order Elusimicrobiales; family UBA9959; genus YA12-FULL-51-18. Next base: position 2,990 of record JAKLEK010000072.1, on the reverse strand, counting down.
ATCGAGAAGATACTGGCCTCCTCCGCCGGGGACAGCGACGGCGGAGTTTCCAAGCGCGTCCTCGGCACGATGCTGACCTGGATGCAGGAGCGCAAGGACCGGTCTTTCATCGCCGCCACCTCCAACGACATAGACAACCTGCCCCCGGAACTGCTGCGTAAGGGCCGCTTCGACGAGATATTCTTCGCCGACCTGCCGGACGCGGCCCAGCGGGCGGAAGTGCTCCGGATACACATCCTGAAACGCTCTCTCCCCGAAAAGGATTTCGACATCGCCGAACTGGCAAGGAATTCCGAGGGGTTCAGCGGCGCGGAGCTGGAGCAGGCGGTCATCTCGGCCCTTTACAGCGCTTCCGGGGCGAAAGAGACGATCTCCACGTCTCATCTGCTGCGGGAGATAAAGCAGACCAGGCCGCTTTCCGTTATAAGGGCGGAAGATATCGGCCGTCTGCGGAACTGGGCCAGGGAACGCTCCCTGCTCTCGGTCTAGTCTCCGGAACAATATACTATGAAAACCATCCTTGTGACCGGCGCCACCGGCTATATCGGCGGCCGCCTGGTGCCCAGGCTGCTGGCCGGCGGCTATAGGGTGCGCTGCCTGGCCCGCGAGCCGGCGCATCTCTGCGGGCGGCCCTGGTCGGACGAGGTCGAAAAAGTTAAGGGCGACGCGCTGAACGGCGACGGCCTGAACGAGGCCTTGCGCGGGGTCGACGCGGCGTATTATCTCATACATTCCATGGCCGACGTCCCCAGCTTCCAGACCCTGGAAGAGAAGGCGGCCGGCGCCTTCGCGGCCGCCGCCAGGACCAACGGGGTGAGGAAGGTCATCTACCTCGGGGGGCTCGGGGCCGATACGGGGGGGCTCTCCAAGCATCTGACCTCCAGGCACCGGGTCGGGGAGATCCTCAGGGCCTCTGGCCTGAACGTGACGGAGTTCCGGGCGGCCATCATAGTCGGGTCGGGCAGCGTTTCTTTCGAGCTGCTGCGCTATCTGACCGAGCGGCTGCCGCTGATCCCGTGCCCCGCCTATCTCAGGGACACCAGGTGCCAGCCCGTCGCTATCAGGGACGTGCTCAGCTATCTTATCTCCGCCCTGGACGAACCGGCCTCCGACGGCCGGGTCATAGAGATCGGCGGCGCCGCGGTCCTGTCCTACCGGGAGATGATGCGGATCTACGCCGAGACCCGTGGCCTTGCCCGCGCTTTTCTCACTTTCCCTTTCTGGTCGCCCCGCATGACCGCCTGGTTCATAGGCCTGATCACCCCTGTGCCGGCCATGTTCTCCAAACCCCTTCTGGAGAGCCTTTCCAACGACGTGGTCTGCACGAACGACGACGCGCTGAGCATCTTTCCGGAGATCAAGCCGCTGGATTACCGGACCGCGGTGCAGTACGCGCTGATGCGCATAAACGAGCGGAACGTGGAGACGAGCTGGACCATGGCCTACGTGCCGCATTACAGCAGGCCCTGCTCGTTCATAGACAAGGAGGGGCTGGTCCTGGAGGACAGGCTGCTTCAGGTGGCCGCCGCTCCATCCGCGGTCTTCCGCGTTTTCTCCGGGATAGGCGGGGACCGCGGCTGGTTCTCGTGCGGTCCGCTCTGGACGCTCCGCGCCTGGCTGGACCGTCTGCTCGGAGGGGTCGGCATGCGGCGCGGCCGCCGGCATCCGGACGTGGTCCGGCAGGGCGAGCCTCTGGATTTCTGGCGGGTCGAGAGGGTCATAGAGGACCGGCTGCTGCTCCTGCGCGCCGAGATGAAGCTGCCGGGCAAGGGCTGGCTGCAGTTCGAGGCGGTGGCGGCGGAAGGGGGCGGTTCGACGCTGCGCCAGACCGCTTATTTCGAGCCGCTCGGCTTTTTCGGCTATGTCTACTGGTATTCGCTCTATCCGCTGCACAAGATCATCTTCGCCGGTCTGGCGGCGGAGATAAAGCGCCGGGCGGAGGCCTCATCGGGCCGTCCGTAATCCGCTAGTTAAGAGCGTCCGCGGCCGCTTTCCTGAACCTGACCAGCCTTAGCGCCATCTCCGCCAGGTCGAGGTCTGAGATCTCCGGGAAGCACCTGCAGGCCTTCATGGTGTTTACCCTGGCGCCCTTACCCTCGAACGATATCACGGCTATCACGCAGCCTTTGTAGTTCACGTCGTAGGCGGGCCCGCCTTCCGGCGCATCCGGCGGCCATTGGCAGGCGCGTCTCAGGTATGCCGTGTTTCCGCTGAGCTTTACCGCTTTGAACCCCTCCGCGCACGTTCTTATGTCCCATTTCATAAGGCCCCCCGCCGGTCCCGGCTTCAGGCTGACTCCGGCCGGCGGCATACTTTAACTCCCGACCGCGACAGCGTACTGTCGCCGCGGCAACGTCGAGATTTTTGTGTGATTTCCAGAATGCTGGTGAGCGGCCACCGGAGGTAGTCTTCTGGCGTCCGGTCCGGGGCTCTGTCATCCTTCGGCTGATTGTCCCGGGTTCGCTGGGCTGCCGGGGGGCACAGGGGTCTAAGGGCATCTATGAAAAGGGAAGTCAAGAGAACGCACTCCCCCTGACGGCATTATTCTGCCGTCTCTGACTTGCTTCCTTCCAACCCGCCAGCAGCGCCCCCAGCCTTTCTTCAACTCCGCGCATTTTTCTGTTTTCGTTCCATTATCGTCTGTTTGTGATTTCGTTTTCAGTCATCTATCTTGGCTCTCAAGGAGCAGTATAATTTCCGATTTAAACGGGGAAGCTGACAACCACGCTATTGGACCTCTCACAGGTCAGTGCCCTGATGTCATGCCTCCCAATCACGAAAACTTATGCGCGGTTGCAGCTCATGCGATCTGCCCTGCACGCCCTAAGACCAGTCTGGCATCGTATGGACGCTTGCTTTTAAGGATACTCAGACTTATAGCCGCTATCTTCCGGCTGATCGCGTTCCTCGCGGCTTTATCGCCGGCACCCTTGCCCCGCAGCTCATCGTAGCAGGTCCTGAGCTCGCTCTCACCCGCCAACACGCTTTTC
>JAKLEK010000071.1 GCA_022703115.1 Elusimicrobiota bacterium | reverse complement strand
CGACGATACGCCGGAGCGGCGTTCGAGCGGACTGCCCAACTACGTCACTCCCGATGGGAAGGCGGCCTTACGGCGGCGCATTTCCGAGCTTGAAGAGACGTTCCGGGAGCTGAGAAAGACGCGGACCGGGGATCCGCTGCACACCCAGCGTCTGCGCGCGGCGGAGCGGGACCTGCTTTATTACGAGCACCGGCTGAAAACGGCCGTTCTGGTCGATAACTCCGGCTGCGGGGCGGCGGAGGCTCGTTTCGGCGCGCTGGTCTCCGCCAGGGACGGAGACGGTACGCTGTACAGATTCCATATAGTGGGGGAGGACGAGGCCGACCCTGATACCGGGAAGATCAGCTGGGCTTCCCCTCTGGCCTCGGCTCTTCTGGGAACCGGACCAGGGGCATATATCTCCTGGGAAAAGCAAACGGGGGGAACTAAACTGGAAATAGTCTCGATCGACTATCCGGGGGGCGGGCCGCAAGCTAAGCCGCCGGCGCCTTGACCGGGAAATGAGAACGGGAAGCCCGCCCGGGGCGGGACTTCCCGTTACCCGGAAGAAGCTACAGCTTTACTACTTTGGTGGCTTTCGGGCCTTTTTCGCCCTGCGCCGCTTCGAATTCCACGGCCTGTCCTTCGGCCAGGGTCCGGAACCCGTCGCCCTGTATATCCTGATGATGGACGAACAGTTCCGCACCGCCCTCGTCCGGAGTGATGAAACCGTAACCTTTCTTATCGTTGAACCACTTCACTTTTCCTTTCGCCATTTGTGTTTACGTCCTTTCGCCCGGGTGCCGCCCCGGGCAGTTTATTTACTGCCGGATAAATAATACAAGATTAACCCGCGCTCTGCAATTCGCCGTACGCCCGTCCGGGGCTCAAGCCGCCTTCTGTATCAGGTCCACGGCCCGCAGCATGTCGCCTTCGTCCCGGGTCCGCACTATATATCCCTCGTCGCCCATAGCGCGGGCCAGGACCGGGGGAAGGAACACGCGCGCGGCCACCGTTCCCCCCAGCATATCCATGAGCCGCTCGTGCGGGTACGCGTAGTCCAGCCTGTTCTTGCGGCTTATGTACCCGCAATGGTACTTCCGCTCGTATCTCAGGTCGGTCCCGCAGCCGGTCATCATACCGGCCCACACCGAGTACATATCTATGTCGCAGGCGAAATTGAACATATCCATGGTGGGCCCGCCCGGAGGCCTGATATTCGCCTCCAGAGCGCAAAGGCTCCCGTCGGGCCGCCTGAAGAATTCAAGGTGGAAGAACCTTTCCCTGACCCCGAAAGCCTCCACCAGCCGGCGGCCGGCCTCCTCCAGGTCGCGCGGGACCTCCCGCATGGAATAATAGGAGATATGGGAATCCGACAGTACCGACTCCATCACTCCCTGTCCGTAGACGTGAGAAGTGCTGAAGACTATGCGTCCCTTCAGGTCCGCCAGGCCGTCGAAGGTGACGATGCTTCCTTCTATGAATTCCTGAAGGATGAAGTCCCGGTCGGGCTTGGCGCCGAAGAAACGTTCCAGGTCCCGCGCCGAGTCCAGCCTGTACGTCATCTCGGCGCCCATTCCATCGTCCGGCTTCACTACGAGCGGGAATTTCAGCCGGGCGGCGAGTCCCTTGGCGGCCGCGGCGTCGGGGACCACAGCGCCCCGGGCGTGCGGCACGCCCGCTCTCTCGAAGATCTCCATCATCCTGGATTTGCGGCGTATCGAGGGGACCTCGTGCGCTTTTATCCCCGGCACCCCGAACTCGCTCCTGAGGACCGCCTCGGTTTCCAGCCAGTATTCGTTCAGCGAGTCGATACGGTCCGGCGGACCGAAACGGTCCATGAAGAACCGCATCGCTTCACGAAGAGCGCCGAGATCCCGCATATCTCCGACCTGATAATACCAGGCGAGCGACGACCTGAGCTCCGGAACGAGGGAGTGGAAAGGCTCCTCCCCTATGCCAAGGACCACGGCTCCCGCCCGTTTTAGACGGTCGCAGAAAAAGCGGTAATTCGGCGGAAAGGACGGCGAAAGGAAAACGAAGTTCATCCTAATTCATATAATATATAATCCTTGCGACGATGGGAACAGCGCGCGGAGGTTCCGGGAGGCCGCATGAAGATCGAGCACCACAGATTCCACAGCAGAGCCCTTGGCCAGGACTTCGAACTTAAATCATACGGTTCGGCGGGAAAGCCCGTGATGGCGTTCCCGACTTCCTGCGGAAGATTCTTCGATTACGAGGAGAGGGGGATGATCTCCGCCGCCGCGGGGCACATCGAGAACGGGGATATAATGGTGTTCGCGGTGGACGGCCGCGACCGGGAAAGCTGGTACAAGCCCGTGCGCGACGAATGGATAGGACTGAGACAGGCGCAGTACGAATCCTGCATAACGGAAGAAGCGGTCGCCTTCATAGCCGAAAAATACGGCGTATCCGAGAAATTCATGGCCACCGGCGCCAGCTTCGGCGCTTTCCATTCCGCCAACTTTTTCCTGAAATTCCCCGGCGTCTTCGATTCCGCGTTATGTCTCAGCGGGGTCTACCATATGCAGGCGGAACTGGGCGGCTATACCGACGCCGGGCTCCGGCGGAGCGAGCCTTTAAGTTATCTCCCTGAACTGGCGGACGCCGGGACGCTGTCGGAACTGCGGAACGGCTATCTGGTCATCGCGCACGGACGTGGCGCCTGGGAAACCTTCAACGACCAGGCGCGCTCGCTCGCCGCCGCCGCCCTGGACAAGGGGATAACCTGCTGGTACGACGTCTGGGACGAGAACTGGCCGCACGACTGGCATACCTGGCACGCTCAAATGCGCAAATTCCTACCATGCTTCCGCGACGGGGTGCTGTTCCGCGACGGAACGCTCAGGCTGATCGGAAAGGGGAGAAGGATAGCGCGGCTGAGGCCCGCGTAAATAATGTCCGCGTGGGCCGGGGCTAACGGGACATAGCTTCCGCCGTATTCGGATTGCGCATTAGGACGTCCACGACCCTCGGATCGGAGAAGAAGGCTGCCAGCGGCGGATTTGAAGCCATGACATCGCCCTTCGCGGAACGGTCGCTGAGGAGCGCTATGGTCGATGGATGCTCCAGGAGCGCCGCAGCCAGCCTGCTCGAGGCCGCGGCGTCGAATGTCCGGTCGTCTCCGTAAGCTGCTTTAACGTCCTTGTCCGCGAACCAATCGCTCAGGTTCCGCGGGTCTTTAAGATAGGCGGCGAGGGAGGCCTTGCTGGCCAGGGCCGCGCGCACTTCCGGCAAGGCCAGGTAGGTTCTGACCACGGCCTCGTTGTTCAGGATATTCCGCATTGTGTCCGGATCGGATGCCGCCTCCCGCAAAGCGAAGGCCAGCGCCTCGTAGGAAGAACTTCCGGCGGAGGGGGGACGCGTTCCGGCGGCGGGGCCGGCAGCGGCCCCGGATACTCCGCCGTCGGTCCCGCGGGAGGACGCCGGGCCCTCGGCGGGCGCCTGCGCGTGCGGGGATCCGGATTCTCCAGGATGAGCGCGCCGTTCCGGGACTGGTCCCGGACTGAGCTCGTGCCGTTCCGCCTGTTCCCGGTCCTGGGGCGGCGCGGGGCGGCGGCCCGGAGCCAGACGGTGAGTCAGCCATATTCCGCCGGCCACGAAGAGCAGGAACAACAGCCTCAGCCCCCAGCCCATACCTTCGTTGTGCTCCGACATGCCGCCCCTCCGTAAGATAAAAGCGTCCGACAGGCTATTTATAGCATATTCTCCCCTGGAAAGGGCTGCGCGGCGAACTTACACACACGGGCCGTGGGCCCTTTGGCCCTGCTCCGTATGGGACTTAGGGTTATTGTCTTTCGGCGCCGCGCAGGGTAGCATATCAATGAGGGACACCGGACGGGGCGGAGACACAGGTCTTATGAGAATATCAGTCGGATACATGGTTCTGCTGCTGGGCCTCCCGCGCATGCTGTGCGCGCAAACGGAGTTCGAGGCTTCGCTCTCCGGCTTTATTCCGGAAATAAGCACTCAGGCCGCCGGCCTCCCGGTCCCTGTGGCCGCCAGGGTACAGGACCTGCCCGAAGACAGCGGCGAGACCGGTTACGACTGGAGCTCTTACGACGCCCCGGTAGTGGATTACGTTTCCGGAAGAGAAAAGAAGGCCGGCGCTCCTACCCAGGCGCCGGAACCGGCGCGGAGCTCCGCTGTCGGCTGGACGTCCTACGACGCTCCCCGGGAGTCGGCCTGGTCGTCGTACGACGCGCCTATGCCGTACGACCCGGCGATAAGGTCCGTATCGGGCGGACTGCCCGGCAATATCGCCGCCTTCCTGGACACCATAGCTTACGCGGAAGGTACCGGCAGGAGCTACAATTACATTTTCACTTTCGCCACCTTCGGTTCGTACAGGGACCACCCCAGACGGGTGATATGTTCCGGAGGGCTTTGCTCTAACGCGGCCGGGAGATACCAGTTCCTCGCGGAAACATGGGACCCGCTGCGGAGGGACCTGCGCCTCGGCGACTTCTCGCCGCTTAACCAGGACAAAGCCGCGCTGGAACTGATCCGGCGCGCAGGGGCGTACGGCCTGGTCGCCAACTCTTCGGATTATTACAGCTTCGCGGCGGCGCTTCAGAAGCTGAACCGCATATGGGCGTCCTTCCCGGGAAGCCCGTACGGACAGCCGACCCGCACCACGGCCGAGCTGTGGCAGGTGTTCCGCCAAGCCCGCGCGATCTACCGGAGCTGAAAGATCATCAGGAAAAGAATCCGTTCCGGGACAGGAACTCCGGCGTAAGCCCGGAACCCGCCACGCGGGCCGCGTACTTCCCCAGGATATCGTACTCTACGTTCACAAACGCTCCCGGCTTGAGCCGGCTGAGACCCGTGTTGTTCCAGGTATGAGGGATGACGGCGGTCCTGAAGGAAGAAGGGGAAACGTCGAAAACCGTCAGGCTCACTCCGTTAAGCGCGACCGAGCCCTTTTCCACCAGGACGGCCCCGGCGGGCGCTTCGAAGCGCAGCTCGAAAGAACCGGCGGTCTTGTTTACGTCCAAAAGGCGGACCGTTCCGTCCACGTGCCCGGTAACAAAATGTCCGGAAAAACGTCCGTCGGCCCTCATCGCGCGCTCCAGGTTGACCTGGGAGCCTTTCCGGAGAGAGCCGAGCGCGCTCCTTTTCAGGGTTTCGCGGCTGACATCGAAAACCGCGGAGCCTCCGGCCGCGCGTACCGCCGTAAGGCATATCCCGTCCACCGCCACGCTCTCTCCAAGGGCCAGGGACCAGTCCCCCGGGACCGAGATCTCCAGCCGCGTCCCGGACAGAGCCAGCACCTTCCCTATCGCCTCTATTATTCCGGTGAACATACGCGGCCGGTCAAAGCGGCCTTACCTCCGTCAGTATATCAGGGCCGATCCGTCTTATCGACCGCAGTTCCGTCCTGATGCCCAGAGCGCCCCGGACGGCCGGGGCATCCGGCCATGAAACGGACGGTTTCGCCTTCTCTCCTCCTATCAGGAGCGGGGCCGAGAAGATCATGAACCTGTCGAACAACCCCCGGCGAAGAAAGGACCCGATCACCCGGCCTCCGCCCTCCACCAGGACATGGGATATCCCGCGCCGGCCGAGCGCCTTCAGCAGACTCTTCAGGTCCACTCCGCCGGTGGAACGGTCGGACGGAAGGATAAGCACCTCCGCGCCGCCGCGCCTGAGCAGGACCGCGCGCCGCGCCGGCGCCTTTCCGGTGGCCGCCACGACAGGATGGTTACCGGCAAGCAGCGAAGCCGAGAGCGGCAGTTGCAGGCGAGAATCCAGAACGACAGGGGACGGCTGCCGCCGGGTCCGGACATGACGCACGGTCAGCGATGGGTCGTCGGAGCGGACCGTGTTAATACCGACCAGGACGGCGTCGGCTTCCGCTCTCAGGCGGTGAGACTCGGCGCGCGAGGAAGGGGAAGTTATCCAGCGGGAACGTCCCTTGAAGTCGGCGATCCTGCCGTCCAGGCTCTGCGCGATCTTCAGGGTAACGTACGGCAGCCCCGTACGCATGAACTTGTTGAAGGCCGGATTTAGGTCTTCGGCCTCGCGCGCGAGCACGCCGGACCGCACCTTTATGCCGGCGGCCGAGAGTATAGCGGCCGCCCGGCCGGAGTTGGCCGGATTCGGGTCCCCCGCGCCTATCACCACGCGTTCGACGCCGGCCGCGATCAGCGCCCCGGTACAGGGGCCGGTTTTCCCTGAAGTGGAGCACGGTTCTAGAGTAACGTACATGACCGCCCCGCGTGCTCCGCGCCCCGAACGCGCGGAGGAGCGGATGGCGTTCACTTCGGCGTGGGGGCCGCCGAATTCCTTATGCCAGCCTTCGCCGATGATCCGGCCGCCGCGCACCAGCACCGCGCCGACCATGGGGTTCGGATGGGCTCCGTAACGCCCTCTGCGCGCGAGCCTGATGGCCCGCTCCATGAATATCTCGTCCCTGTTTTCCATAGTGCGGCGTTTCCGCGGCCTAAGATCGGCGGATTGTCAGATGTTCTTGAACAGGTTCGCCATCTCTATGGCCGACATCGCCGCGTCCGCGCCTTTATTTCCCTGCTTCGTACCGGCGCGCTCTATGGCCTGCTCCAGGTTGTCCGCGGTCACTATGCCGAAGGCCACGGGCACCTTGCCGGCCAGAGAGACCTGAGCTATGCCTTTGGCCGTCTCGGCCGCCACGAGATCGAAATGTGGAGTGTCGCCCCGTATCACCGCGCCAAGGGCGATGATCGCGTCGAAGCCCATGCCGGCCAGGCGCTGACATACGAGGGGGATCTCGTAAGAACCGGGGACTTTGACCACCGTGATGCTCTTCTCGTCAGCCCCGTGCCGCTTGAGGGTGTCGAGCGCCCCTTCCAGCAGCCTGGCGGTAAGGAAGTTGTTGAACCGGGAGACCACCAGGGCGAACCTGAGCTTCTCCGCGGTAAGATTGCCTTCTATCGTCTTCATGGTCCTCTCCTCCTATGTATCGCCCCTTCGGGCGTCTATATCAGATGACCCAGCTTGTCCCGCTTGGTCCTCAGATATTTCCTGTTGTGCGGATTGGCCTTCACGACCAGCGGCACGCGCTCCACCACCCGGAGGCCGTAACCGTCCAGTCCTATTATCTTCTTCGGGTTGTTGGTCAGCAGCTTCATACGGTCTACGCCCAGGTCGCAGAGGATCTGCGCCCCTATGCCGTAATCCCTCAGGTCCGTTTTGAAGCCGAGCGCGTGGTTAGCGGAGACGGTGTCGTAGCCCTTGTCCTGAAGGCTGTAGGCCCGGAT
>JAKLEK010000070.1 GCA_022703115.1 Elusimicrobiota bacterium | reverse complement strand
GCTGGGAACTGCCGGAGGCCGGAGGCTTCGGCGCTCCGGCCCCGCAGGCCGTGCCGGCGGAATTCCCGCCGGAAGCCATGCCCCCTGGGATACCGGGCAGCCGCCCGCCGGAAGCCGCGGTCCCGCCAGGGGACTGCCGCATGCGGTTCATAGACACAGCCGCCAGTCACTCCGGGGCCAGCTATAAGCTTGGAAAAAGCGCCGGCAACCAATTCGACTGTTCTGGACTGGTAGTGGCGGCCCTGCGCGAACTCAAGGACGGCGGAACACCGGGCTGCCCGGGCGACATCGGCCTTCTGGACTCCATAGTGAAGAACCGGAGCACCGACCATATGTGGCCGGAGATAGAGCGGCGGGGCCTGGCCATACAGCACAACGAACTGCGCGAGAAGCTCAGACCGGGAGACCTGATCTTCTCGGACGACGGATATAACGTGCCGGCCGGCCTGCCGGGGCATGTCTTCATCTTCGTGGCTTTCGCCGAAGGGAACGAGATCGAAGTGGTGGAATCCGGGGGCACCGGCAACCGCGGAGTAGCCAGGGAGAAGCGGCAGCTCCCTTCCGACGCCAGGGGAGCCTCGATGACCCCTGTTCTTGGTGAGTGAGCGAACGGGATGTGGCTAAAGAAAGTGGGCGGCCGGAGATCCGGCCGCCCACTTTCTTTGGTCTGAACCGCTGGAGGGCTCTTCGCTACATCTTGAAGTCCCAGCCCAGGTAAAGCTCTCTGGCTTTGGGATCGTTCAGCAGCACGTCAGCGGAGCCTTCTATCAGTATGCGTCCTTCGTAAATAAGGTATGACCGGTCCGTTATGGACAGGGTCTCGCGGACATTGTGGTCGGTTATCAGAACGCCTATCCCTTTGTCCTTAAGATGGCGGATTATCTCCTTCAGCTCGCTGACCGTGATCGGGTCTATCCCCACGAAAGGTTCGTCCAGCAGGATGATCCGGGGCTCGTTTATCATCACCCTGGCCACCTCGAGCCGCCGCTTCTCTCCGCCGGAGAGGGACCAGGCTTTCTGGCCTTTCAGCTTCGTAAGGCCGAACTCCTCCAGCAGGGAATCCACCCTGGTCTTCAGGACCGCCTTGTCGTCGGTGGTGCGCTCCAGTATCGCCACCAGGTTGTCCTCCACCGTCAGGCCGCGGAAGACGGTGGGCTCCTGCGCGAGATAGCCTATGCCGCTGCGGGCCCGCAGGTACATGGGCATATCGGAAACGTCCTTGTCGTCGATAAAGACTTTTCCGGAATCGGGGGGGATGAACCCCACCAGCATATGGAATGTCGTGGTCTTGCCGGCTCCGTTAGGGCCGAGCAGGCCGCATATCTCCCCGGACCGCACCTCCAGAGTAATGCCGTTGACTACGTTCCGGTGGTTGAATCCTTTCTCAAGCAGTTGCGAATGAAGCCTCATATCAGTTCCCGCCGGCTACGGCCGCGTCAGGGGCCGTTTTTACCGCCTTTATCCAGCCGGCGACCCTATTATACAGTTTTACGTCCCCGGTATCCTTGAAGAATTTCATTTTTTCGCCGGTCATGGCGAAGTCGCGGCCGTCTCTCCGACCGACGGCAAGGGGGCCGGGCTTGGGCGCGCTTCTGGCGGCCGCCGGGTCCGGCGCTGAATTATAGATCAGGAACGAGTGGTCGGTGTCGCTGTAGAAACCGTTGTCGGAGAATATGTCGGTCTGGGGGGTCTGCATGTAGAAGTTGCCGAGAAAGTCCATGGACGACCTGGCGTTGTCGGCCACGATGCGGTCGCAGCGCCCGTTCAGGGGCTTGCCGTCCCCGGACATGTATTTCATGAGCACCGGAGCGGTGCCTCTGAACACCTCGGCCTTCTGCATATCCTCCATGTACTTCCCGCTGTCGCAATATAGTTCCAGCTCCGCCCCGTCCAGGAACTTGCGGAGACAGTAGACCGAACCATGCAGGTCCCAGACCCGGGCCTTCCGGTCGTATACGGCGTAATCCGCCTTAAGGTTGTATACGGCGTTCAGGAATGACACCTTGCCCTCGAATATCTCCAGGGAGCGAAGGCGGTCCATCTTCCATTTTTCGCTCTTCACCACCGAGCCCATCATAAGTCCGCCGGCGGCTCCGGCTTCGAGCCGCGGAGGGCAAAGGCCCAGGGCCAGGAGCGCGGCTAAAAGTACCAGGGGAGGACGGATGGACATGGCTTCAGCCGCCCTTGTTCTTCCCGGGGTCGGAAGTCCTGTTGGTGGTCGTCTCCTGACGGTTGATGACTATTTCGGAGAGGTCGGGATTGGCCGTGAATCCCCGTCCCCGGGTCACCGTATCGCCCTTCAGTATGGTCACCGGATCGTCGGTCCATATCTTGTTCTTAGCCGAACTAAAGAACAGCCTGGACGTAAGCAGGGTCATTCCGTCGGTCCTTGAGTTAACGACCACGTTCCGTTCCAGCTGGGCTTCCTTTTCGGCCATATTTATGAACCCGGTCTCGGCCTTGAGCTCGGAGGAGGGTTTGTCGTCGTCGTAAAAGGAGATCTCCGGATGGTCGAAATAGAGCCTGGTCTCCCCGTCCTCGAAGCGCGCCGCGACCGAGCTGAGCTTCCAGTGGTGCCGATTGTCCCTCATCTCCGTGATCCTGACGTCGGAAAGCAGGCTCGCTCCCTCGTGGACCGCGCCCGGAGGCGCCGGCTCCGAACAGGCGGCGGCGAGCAGTCCTCCGGCCGTTATCAGCGCCAGGCGTTTCAAATCAAGCCCTCTTTCAGCAGGTCTTTCTCGTCCAGTATCCCCACCGGGCGGCGGGTCTTCATGTCCACTACCGGAAGGTTGTCCACCTGGCGGGAGGATATCAGCTTGGCGGCCTCTATCGCCATGGTTCCGGGATGGACGCATAGCGGCTTTCTTGTCATCAGGGAATCTATGCGCGAGGACAGGTCCGCGGCGCCCCGTTCCAGGCACCGCCGCAGGTCCCCGTCGGTGAAGAAGCCGGCGAGCCGGCCTCTGGCGTCGACCACCGAAACGGCGCCGGCTCTGGTGGAGGTCATCGCCGCCAGAGCCGTCTTAAGGGAGGCGCCGGAGCGGACCACCGGGTTCTTGCGGCCCTTGTGCATCAGGTCCGCCACCTGGAGGTTCAGGAGCTTGCCCAGGTTGCCTCCGGGATGCAGGCGGGCGAAATTGGAGCGGTCGAAGCCTTTGGCCCGCATCAGAGTGATCGCGAGGGCGTCGCCGAGGGCGAGCATGGCGGCGGTGGAGGAAGTCGGGACGATATCGTACGGACAGGCTTCGTGCTTTATGTTCAGCCGCAGGACAATGTCCGAGGAGCGGGCCAATTTGGACCCCGGATCGTTGGTTATGGATATTATCTTAAGGCCTTCCCGGGCGAGCAGCGGAAGCAGCCTCGCGGTCTCTTCGGTCCTGCCGGAATAGGAGAGCGCGAGCACCGCGTCCTCCCGGGCTATCATCCCCATATCCCCGTGGAGCGACTCGACGGGATGTATATAGACGCTCGGAGTGCCGGTGGAGGAGAGCGTGGAGGCTATCTTCCTGGCTATTATCCCGGATTTGCCTACGCCGAGTACCACCAGTTTGCCCCTGGTGTCCAGGATGAGCCGGATCGCGCGCACCAGGTCGCGGCCTATGCCCGCGGCGGCGAGCCTCAGGGCGTCGGACTCTTCCCTGACCACGGCCCTGGCGGACCTGAGTATAAAAGCGTCGGTTACTTTAATGTTCATGTTCCACTCCGCCGGGCGCGTCCGCGCCCGGTACAGGTCACGGCTGCGGAACCTTGTGCGGGTTCAGCCACGGCGTCATCTCCGGCGGGATCTGGCGCTGGTCGTAAGGGGGAGGGAGCTTGTGCAGCGCCCAGCTTAGCAGGAAGAAGAAGACCGTGCCCCCGATATATATCATCGAGAGCGTCCTGAGGTGCCATTTCCAGTCCGGGAACCAGAGCGGCGGAAGGGTGAGATCCCTGCCGCATTTCTTGCAGAACTTGAGCGTAGCCCTGTTCTCCTGTCCGCAGTTAAGACATTTCATTTCGATTTCCTTCCTGAGAGGGTCATAGCGAGCCTGTCGATGCGGTTCAGCGCGTCCACCACGGACGGGACCCGGTCCAGTCTGAGGGAATTGGGGCCGTCGGACAGGGCTTTAGCCGGGTCCGGGTGGGCCTCGAAGAATATCCCGGCCACCTTCAGGACCGCGGCGGCACGGGCCAGGGGGACGGCCATTTCCGAATCCCCTCCGGTAGCCTTGCCCAGCGCGCCCGGCCGCTGCACCGAATGGGTGCAGTCGAAGATCACGGGGTAGCCGAACGCCTTCATCCGCTCTATCCCGCGCATATCCACCACCAGGTCCCCGTAGCCGAACGAGGTCCCTCTCTCCGTCAGGAGTATGTTCCGGTTGCCGCGGGACTCGATCTTGGAGATTATATTGCCCATGTCCCAGGGAGCGAGGAACTGCCCCTTCTTGACGTTCACCGGCAGGCCGGTATCCGCGCAGGCGAAGATCAGGTCGGTCTGCCTGCAGAGAAAAGCCGGTATCTGGAGGACATCCGCCACCTGCGCCACTCTGGCGGCCTGCGAGGGTTCGTGGACGTCCACTATCAGATCGACCTTCAGCCTGTTCTTCAGTTCCCTGAGGAAGTTGAGGGCCGTCTCCATGGGAAGGCCCCGAAAGGAGGAATGCGAGGTGCGGTTCGCCTTATCGAAGGAGGCCTTTAGTATGAAAGGGGTCCGGAGCCCGGAAAACACGGCTTTCAGTTTTACGGCCTCGGCGGAATAGCTCTTCTCGGACTCTATGACGCACGGCCCCGCTATATAGACCAGCGGCCGGTCGTTGGAAAGAACGGCCGAGCCGGCCTTCACGCTGACCTGTCTCATGCCGCCCCCGCTCCGGCGCGTTCGGCCCTGGGCTCGCGTCCGGACGCCGCGCGCGCGGCCGCCGCCACGAAGTCGCGGAAAAGCGGGTGCGGGGCAAGCGGCCTGGACTTGAGCTCCGGGTGGAACTGCACCCCTACGAACCACGGGTGGCCCGCCAGTTCCACTATTTCAGGTAATTCGCGTTCCTTGTAGAGTCCGGTGACCGCCATTCCCGCCTTTTCATAGGCTTTCAGATATTTCGGATTGAACTCGTAACGGTGGCGATGCCGTTCGGAGATCATGCGGGCGCCGTAAGCCTTGAAGGCGAGGGAGCCGGGCTTGACCCTGCACGGGTAGGCGCCGAGACGCATCGTGCCGCCTTTGGCCACCACTCCTTTCTGTTCCGCCAGAAGGGCGACGACAGGGTGGGGGGTCCTGGGGTCGAACTCCGAGGAGTGAGCTCTCTTCATGCCCATAACGCCGCGGGCGAACTCTATTACGGCGCACTGCATGCCGAGGCATATCCCGAGGAACGGGATGCGCTTCTCCCTGGCCAGCCTCACGGTCGCTATTTTTCCCTCGATGCCTCTGTCGCCGAACCCGCCGGGAACTATTATCCCGGCCGCCCTGGCCAGACGCTCGTCGCGGCAGGGCTCCTCTACGTCCACGAAATCCAGCTCGGCGCGCACGCCGTTGGCTATCGCGCCGTGATGCACGGCCTCCACCAGCGATTTGTACGAGTCCTTGAGCTTGGTGTACTTGCCGGCGATGGCGATGCGGACCGGCCTTGCGTTCTCCGCGGTCTTAAGCCTCTGAACGAAGGCGGACCATTCCTCGAACTCCCATTTGTTGCTGCGCAGCCGCAGCAGCATCATTATCTGCTCGTCTATGCCCTGCTTTTTCAGGACGTTGGGCACGTCGTAGATGGAAGGGCTGTTCGCGGCTTCGACCACCGCCTCCTCCGGCACGCTGGTGAAGAGCGCTATTTTGTTGCGGATCTCCCGGCCCAGCGGCTTTTCGGTCCTGCAGACGATTATATCCGGGTCAATGCCTATCTCGCGCAGCTTGTTGACGGAATGCTGGGTGGGCTTGGTCTTGAGCTCGTCGCTCGAGGTGAGGTAGGGCACCAGGGTGACGTGGATGTACAGGACGTCGGTCCTGGTCCTGTCCGGGCGCATCTGCCGGGCCGCCTCCAGGAACGGAAGGCTCTCTATATCGCCCACGGTGCCGCCTATCTCTATTATCGTGATATCGTAGCCTTCCCCGGCGCGGTGGAACCGGGATTTTATCTCGTCGGTGATATGCGGAATGACCTGTACCGTCTGTCCCAGATAGCGCCCTTCCCTTTCCTTCGCTATCACGGCCTGGTATATCTGGCCGGCGGTCATGTTGTTGGCCCTGGAGGTGTCTATGCCGAGAAATCTTTCGTAATAACCGAGGTCCAGGTCCGTCTCCGCTCCGTCGTCGGTGACGAAAACCTCCCCGTGCTGGAAGGGGGCCATGGTGCCGGCGTCGACGTTTATGTAGGGGTCGCACTTGACGATGTTGACCGAAAGACCGTGGGCCTGCAGCAGTCTGCCGACCGAAGCGGCCGTTATCCCTTTGCCGAGGGAACTCACCACGCCGCCAGTGACGAAAATGTACCTTTTCATAAGTTCCTCACCCCCGGCCGGGCCGCCGTTTCCCCGGCGCTCCGGTCTCCTTTAAGAACCTTTCCGCGGCGGCGAGGTCTCCCGGGGTGTCTATAGCAGGGCCCAGGTCCTTCACCGCGGCCACGCCTATCGTCATTCCGTTCTCCAGCGCGCGAAGCTGTTCCAGACGCTCGAGGCGCTCGAGCGGGCTGGGGGGGAGACGCACGAAACGGTCCAGAGAAGCGCGGCGGTATATGTAGAAGCCGCAGTGCTTGAACCAAGGAAAGCCCTTGAGGTCAGAGAGCGGGTGGTGGAACGGGATCGGGGAGCGCGAGAAATACAGCGCCCTCCCGGAGCGGCTCATGGCTATCTTTACGCAATTGGGGTCGCTTATCTCGCTCTCCCGGGTGATGGGGGCGCCGGCCGTCGCGATATCGAAACCTTCCCGTATCTTCCTGAAAGCGGCCAGCAGGGTGCCTGAGCGCATGAAGGGCTCGTCTCCCTGGAAATTGACGATGAACCGCTTACCAGAGGCCCGGGCCGCCTCGTGGACGCGGTCGGTGCCGGATTTGCACTTCGCGCTGGTCAGCACCGCTTTGGCCCCTATGCTCGCGGCGAATTCCATGACCCGGCGGTCCTCGGTGGCGATAAGCACGGGCCCGAGGCCGGACTTGAGGGCGGCCTCGTAGCACCACTGGAGAACGGCTTTTCCGCGTATCCTGGCCAGGACCTTTCCCGGGAAACGCTGCGAGTTGTACCTGGCCGGTATCACTATCAGGCAGTTTTTATCCATGACCGTATGTTCTCCAGG
>JAKLEK010000007.1 GCA_022703115.1 Elusimicrobiota bacterium | reverse complement strand
CATTTTTCTTTTTTTTCCGGCAGGAGGCTGGTTCCGATATTGACGGCCCTGGCGGCCATAGGCGTGGGCTGCGCGCTCAGCTTCGTCTGGCCGCCGATAGGAGCGGCCGTCTCCGTCTTTTCCGGCTGGGCTTCTTCCGGCTCCCCGGCGGCCGCCTTCGGAGTCTACGGTCTGGTGGAAAGGGCGCTGATACCTTTCGGGCTGCACAATATCTGGAACGTCCCGTTCTTTTTCCAGGCGGGCTCCTACCCGGACCCTGCCACGGGCAGGCTTATACACGGTGAGATATACAGGTTCGCCGCCGGCGACCCTTCGGCCGGGAATCTCGCCGGCGGCTACCTGTTCAAGATGTGGGGGCTGCCGGCCGCCGCGGCGGCGATATGGCGAAACGCCGCGCCGGAGCATCGCGACAGGACCGGCGGCATAATGGCGTCCGCGGCCCTGACGTCGTTCCTGACCGGGATCACCGAACCGATCGAGTTCGCGTTCATGTTCGCGGCGCCGGCCCTGTACGCCCTTCACGCCTCATGGCCGGGGCCGCGTTCTCCCTGTGCGTCCTGCTCGGCATAAAGCACGGGGTAACGTTCTCTCAGGGCCTGATAGAGTACCTGCTGCTCTTTCCGAGATCGGCCAACGCCTTGTGGCTGCTTGCGCTGGGACCCCTGTGGGCCTGCATGTATTTCTGGGTCTTCGACCGCGCTATAAAGAGATGGGACCTGTCCACACCCGGCCGCGGAGGGGCAGCCTAACGAGTCCTTTTCCGGCCGAGTTCCAGCGAGCCGGTAAGGCGTATATCGCGCGAGGAAGAGCCCACGCGCAGTTGGAAAAGGCCGGGATTAACCCGCCAGTCGCGCAGTTTCTCGTCGTAAAAGGCGAAAGCGGACCGGTCCAGCCGGAACGACACCCGCTTCGTCTCCCCCGGCGCCAGTTCCACCCGCTGAAAGCCCTTCAATTCCGCCGACGGCCTCTCCACGTCCGGGGCCGCCTCCTGAACGTAAAGCTGGGCCACCTCGGCCCCGGCCGTCCGACCGGCATTCGAGACGTAAGCCGAGACGACGACCTCGGGAGAGACCGCGGAACCGTCCAGCACGTCCGCGGAAAGCATGGAATAGGAGAAGGTCGAATAGGAGAGCCCGTGCCCGAACGGGAACCGCGGCTCTATGCCTTTCCGGTCGAAGTGCCGGTATCCGGTGAATATCCCTTCTGAATAATCCACCGAACCTTTCCCGCCCGGATAGCGTCCGAACGCGGACGAATCCTCCCAGCGCGCCGGCCAGGTAACCGGCAGTTTCCCGGAAGGGTTGACCCGCCCCAGCAGTACGTCGGCTATGGCGTTCCCCCCTTCTTCCCCCGGATACCAGGCCTGGACTATCGCTTTCACCTTTCCGGCCCAGCGTCCTATAAGGACCGGGGACCCGGACTGCAGCACCACCACAGTATTGCCGTTGGCCGCGGCCACGGCCTCTATAAGCTCGTCCTGCCCCTCCGGAAGTTCCAGCGAACTCCGGTCCATGCCCTCCCCCTCCAGCTGGTCTGAATAACCGGCGAATACCACCGCCGCGTCCGCCCCGGAAGCGGCGGCCGCAGCCGCGGGAATGCCTTCCGAGACCGGCTGGATGAAGCCGAGCTGCACCTGCGCCCCTCCTCCGCGCTCGTAATATTCGAGACGCAGGGCATGACCGCGCCCCGCCGAAAGCCTGACGCGGGCGGACCGTATAACGGCGGCGTGGTCGTTCCAGTCGTCTATGACCAGCGCGCCGTCCATCCAGAGCCGGACGCCGTCATCCGAACGCAGGGCGATATGGTAGCTGCCGGATGCCGGCACGCGGAGTATCCCCGTCCAGCGGACCGAGAAGTCGTCCGCGCCCACGCCCTCCGCCGGGCGGCCGGCGCCCCAGGAAAAATCGATCCCCTGGTCCATACGTACCGCGGCTGGGCGGCCTTTCAGTTCCCTGTTCCCGAAATATTCCCCGTAAAGCCCGCGATCCGAAACGCCGCCTTTTCCCTTGGGAGGACTGAACCATGAAGGATCGGCCGGTCTCATCTCCACCGGCAGCTTCACTACTTCGGAGTATCTTATCGCGATCCCCGGACCGGCGCGGCCGCGCAAGCCCTCGAGCGGGGAGACCGGGGCGGACGGCGTCACCCGGGAACTTCCGGCGCCGGAAGAATAGACCGCGGCCAGCGGGCCCAGAACGGCGATGGTCCCCCCGCTCACGGACAGCGGAAGGAGGCCGCCCTCGTTCTTAAGGAGAACCATCCCTTTTCCGGCCGCTTCCAGGGCCAGCGCCCTGTGCCCGCTAGAAGCGATCGCCGAGCGGGGCGGGCGGTCCGCGTCGGTCCGGTCGAAAGCGCCGGAACCTATCATGGCCCGCAGTACGCGACGGACCTTGTCGTCCAGCGCGGCCCCGTTCACGGCCCCGTCGGAAACGGCCTTCAGAAGCTTGCCGCCGCCGAAGTATCTTCCGGAAGGCATCTCCACGTCCAGGCCGGCGTTGGCGGCGGACGCGGTACCGTGCGTGGCGCCCCAGTCGGAAACCACGAACCCTTTGAAGCCCCAGCGCTCCTTCAATATCCCGTTCAGCAGTGGTCCGTTCTCGGAAGCGTAGCGTCCGTTCACCTTATTGTAGGCGGCCATCACGCTCCAGGCCCCGGCCCGCACGGCCGATTCGAAAGCCGGAAGGTAGATCTCGTGCATCGCGCGCTCTCCGATCCGCACGTCCACGCCGCCGCGGTCGGTTTCCTGGTTGTTCAGAGCGTAGTGCTTGACCGAAGCGGCGGCCCCGCCGGACTGAAGGCCGCTTACGTAGGCGGCGGCCAGACGCGAGGCCAGCCACGGGTCCTCCCCGTAGCTCTCGAAATTCCGCCCGCCCTGCGGGACGCGGGCTATGTTCACGCAGGGCCCCAGCAGCATGTCCCGGCCGTAGGCGAGGGTCTCCACGGCCATGGCCGAGGCGGTCCGGCGGACGAGGTCCGGATCGAAAGCGGCGGCCATCAGGATGCCGGACGGAAAAGCCGTGCCCGGTTCTCCGCTGTTCAGACGCACCCCCATGGGCCCGTCCGTCATCCTGAACTTCGGTATGCCGAGCCTTTCCACGGCGGGAAGGTCCATGGAATCCACCCCGCTGAGCAGGGACTCCTTCTCTTCCGGGGTCATCCGGCCGAGCAGGTCCGACACGCGCTCCTCCAACGGAACGCTTCCGTCCCGGTAGGCCGGCACGGCCGCAAAAACGGCCGGAACCGCGGACAGAAGGAAAAAGATCGGAAGCAGTAATATTTTCATGCGGTCCCCCTGGGCCGCGCCGCCGCGCGCGGGCCCGCTCCAGTAGTTTAATATAATAGCTTTTCCGACTGCAAAACCCTCCGGGCGTCCGACGCCGCCTATGTGCTAGAATATTCGGATGATATCCTCCACTGAGACCTGCCGCGCCGCGCTGGATGCGCTGGATCAGACTCCCGAAGCGGTCATAATGACCGACGCGGCGGGAACCGTCGTATACGCCAATCCGGCCTGCGGCCCTCTGACCGGTCTGTCCGCAGATAAGATCGTCGGAAGGACCGCGGCGGCGCTGAAAAACGCCGGATACGCGGAGGGGCTCTGCTCGGGGATCCTTGAGGCCGCGGCCGCGGGAAAGGAGTGGCGGGGACGCTTCACCGCGCGGAACGGCGGCGGGGCCGAACGAGTATTTTACGCCGGGGTTTTCCCCACGCGAAGGGAAAGGTCCGGTCCGGTCACCGGCTACACGGCCTTCTGCAGGGATATTACCGCCGAGGCGGCGGCGGAAGAGCGTCTGTCTCGGGAACGCTCCCTTGAAGCGCTGGGCCGCCTGGCGGGACGGCTGGCTCACGACTTCAACAATCTGCTGACCATAATCATCGGCTCCATGGAGCTGATAATGGAGACTCTCCCCGCCGGGATGTACGCCAAACTTGGCGGCGGGATACTCCAGGCCTCCAAAGAGTCGGCCGGCCTTATCCGCAAGCTTCTCATCTTCGCCGGCAGACAGGAATGCTCTCCCGAGACCGCCTCCCTGGACAAGTTCCTGGAAGCGGCCATGCCCGGATTGTCGCTGGCCGCAGGACCGGGCCACAAGGTCGAATTATCCCTGGGAACCGGGCTTCCCGGCGTAAAACTGCATCCGGAACAGTTCGGCCAGGCCATAACGGCCCTGGTCGCCAACGCCGGCGAGGCCATGCCCTCCGGCGGAACTATAAAGATAACGGCCTACGGCCGGCGGGCGGAAAAGAACGACGCCGACGGCATAAACCCGGGAGAGTACGCCGTGGTCGAGGTTTCGGATACGGGCCGCGGCCTGCCTCCGGAAGCCGCCGCGCTCCTTTTCGAGCCTTTCTTCTCCACGAAACCGAAGGGAAAAGCTTCCGGCCTCGGACTTGCCGCCGCTTACGGCATAATAAGGCAGCATAAAGGCCGCATCATGGCCGAGACCAGACCCGGAATGGGGACCGTTTTCAGGATATACCTGCCGAAGGCGCTATGACCCTGGAACGGTTCCTTAAAGAACGGAGGAAGGATTGATCAGGAAAGCCGAGCGTGCACGGCCGGACCGGGCCAACCTTGAGCGTATATACGCGGAATTCAACCGGAAGGAACTCATACATCCGGACCCGCTCGAATTCGTGTACCGCTACCGAAGCGCTCCGGACAGGGAGGCCGCCGGATTCATAGCGGCGGCTCTGGCCTACGGGAACGTGGCCCAGATACTCAGGAGCGTGGATAAGGTCCTGTCGCCCATGGGGCCCTCCCCCTCAGCCTGGCTGCGCGAGCGCCGCGCGCCGGACATAGCGAAGCGTTTCCTTTCTTTCAAGCACCGCTTCACCTCCGGAGCCGAACTGTCGGTATTCCTGCTGAACATACGCAACGCGCTGCTCAAGCACGGATCTCTGGAAGCATTCTTCGCCCGGCATTACCGTCCTGAGGACGACGACCTTTCCGGCGCGATCTACTCGTTCGTGAACGAATTCAACCACTTGGCCTGCGCCCCCACCCTCACGCCGTGCCCGGAGAAAAAGAGCTCCTTCAAGCGCCTCAACCTCTTCCTGCGGTGGATGGTACGGAAAGACGCCGTGGACCCTGGCGTCTGGAAGCGCATCCCGGCATCCAGGCTCATCGTTCCGCTGGACACCCACATGCACCGCATAGCCCGGGAGCTCGGACTTACTTCCAGGAAGGACACGTCCATGAGGACGGCGCTGGAAATAACGGCCGGGTTCAGGCTGGTCGAGCCGGCCGACCCGGTCAAATACGATTTTTCTCTTACCCGGACCGGGATATTGAAGCTGAACGGCCCGCGCAAGCATTAGATATAATATTAGGCGGGGACATATGCGGCACACGAATCTCTTCCTGAAGACGCTGTTCGCCGTTATAGGCGTGGAGCTGATGCTCGAACTGGTGTTCGACTACTCCGACACGTCCGGCGCGCTGAGCATCGCCCTGGACACCGCGATACTCGCCGCATGCTCGGCCCCGATCATCTACTACTTCCTGATAAGGGAAATAAAAGCGTTGCAGCGCGAAAGGGAATCATTCAAGAACACCGGAAGGACGGCCAGCCTGGTGCTGAACTCGGTAGGGGAAGGCGTCTATGGCATGGACCTTAACGGCGACGTGATCTTCTCCAACAAAGCCGCCGAGGACATGCTGGGCTATCATGGCGGCGGGATAATAGGCAGAAATTCGCACGCCCTTTTCCATCATACCCGGGCCGACGGTTCCGCGTATCCGCCCGGAGACTGCGCCATTTACTCCGCGGCCAGGGACGGGAAGACCAGGCACGTCGGGGACGAGGTTTTCTGGAAGAAGGACGGCTCCCCGCTTCAGGTGGAATATGTGGCCTCCCCCGCCATGGAGGACGGGAAGATAACGGGGGTCATCGTGGCCTTCAAGGACGTGACGGAGCGCCGCCGCACCGAACGCGGAATAAAATTGCTCCACGCCGCCACCAGGATAATCTCCGACGCGCCGGACCTCCAGACCGCGATGAAACTGGTGCTGGAGGAGATCTGCGAGGCCGGAGGCTGGAGCGCCGGAGAGGCGTTCTCCCTCTCCCGGGACGGAAAGCGGCTGGAATGCGCCGTCATCTGGGCTCCGGAACCGGAGAGGCTGAAGAATTTCATCGAAGCCAGCGAAAGATCGGTCTTCCGCAAGGGAGAAGGCCTGCCGGGACGGGTCTGGGTCTCTCTGGAGCCGGCCTGGATAAAGAACGTCACGCGGGACGCCAACTTCCCCAGGCTGCGGGCCGCCTCTGAGGACGGGCTAAAGGGCGCCATCAGCGTTCCGGTCCTTGCCGACGGCGAGTTCGTGATGGCCCTGGATTTCTTCTCCAGGAGAGAGATCGACGGGCTCACGGACGTACAAACGGACTTCCTGCCGGCCATCGCCGCGCAGCTTGGCCACCGTATACTGAGAAAGCAGGCCGACGACGCCCGAAAGGCGGCCATGGAACAGATGGTGCACGGACAGAAAATGGAATCCCTCGGCAGGACCGCCGGCGCCATCGCCCACGATTTCAACAATATCCTGACGGGGACCAAAGGCTTCGTTTCGCTGGCGCTCGAGACCCTTCCTCAGGACGCCCCGGTCGCCAACTACATACGCCAGGCGGCCGATGGCATAAACCGCGGAGCGGCGCTGACGCAGCAACTGCTCGCTTTCAGCAGGAACCAGGCTTCGGAAATGAGCGACCTGGACCTTAACGCGGTCATAAAAGGCATGGACGCAATGCTTAACATGCTCTTTCAGCACCGGATACGCCTGAAACTGGAGCTGGACCCGGAGCTGCCGAAGATACGGGGCAATAAGAGCCAACTGGAACAGATACTGATGAACCTGGCCGTGAACGCCCGCGACGCCATGTCCGGCGCCGGGGAGTTCGCCATAACCACGCTCTCCCGGCCCGAGGAGAGCGGACGGGCCTGCTCGGCCGAATACGAAATTACGGGCCGTACCATCCGCCTCTCCGTTTCCGACACCGGGCCGGGGATACCGGAAGACATAATAGACAAGATCTTCGAACCGTTCTTCACAACCAAGGCGGAAGGGAAGGGGACCGGCATGGGGCTCTCCACGGTGTACGCTCTGGTAAAGACCCATAAGGGAGGGATAAGCGTGACCAGCAAACCGGGCCGGACGACCTTCGACATCTGTTTCCCGGCGGCCGCGCTCCCGGAGCCGGTGAAGCGTTAACAGTTGAACCGGCGGCGATGGGGGCCGCGGATCCTGCCGGGTAGACCGAACCGATGTATTAGTATTCACCCCGGGCCAAAGGCTCGGGGTGCGACAGAGTAAGCAGCTCGGTTTCATTACTCTCGGAAGAGATCTCCTCTTCGGGAGGTTCAGCGCAGCGACCGAGCTAGGCGAAGGGAGCAAGCGCGGAAGGAGGGCGGAGCCCTCCTCCGGGAGCACCGGGCCGACACCTTTTGAGGCCCGGCGGTATTCGCCCCGAGCCAAAGGCTCGGGGTGCGACAGAGTAAGGAGGAACTTCACATGAAACTGAAAGGGACACAGACCGAAAAGAATCTGCTGGCGGCCTTCGCCGGAGAATCTCAGGCCAGGAACCGCTACACTTATTTCGCCGGCGTCGCGAAAAAAGAAGGATATTTCCAGATCTCGAAAATATTCGAAGAGACCGCGGACCAGGAAAAAGAACACGCTAAACGCTTCTTCAGCTTCCTGGAAGGCGGGGACGTGACCATAGAAGCCTCCTACCCGGCCGGCGTCATCGGCACCACGAAGGACAACCTGAAAGCCGCCGCCGACGGAGAAGCCCACGAGTGGGGCGAACTCTACCCCTCCTTCGCCAAGACCGCCGCCAAAGAAGGTTTCCCGACAGTCGCCAGGCTGTTCGAACTCATCTCGGTCGCGGAAAAACAGCATGAGCGCCGCTACCGCGGCCTTCATAAGAACGTTTCCGAAGGCGCCGTCTTCAAGAAAGGATCTGAAACGACATGGCGCTGCATGAACTGCGGTTACCTCCACAAAGGCGAACAGGCCCCGGAGAACTGCCCGGCGTGCGCCCACCCGCGCGCTTACTTCGAGATACTGGCGGAGAACTGGTAACCAGGGCTAATTAACAGGAGGCGGTCCAATGGAAGATAACCTCAACGATACTGAAAGCGCGGAGAAGAAAGAAGCCGTCAAGCGCACGGTGACCCTGCACGGGCGTCCCATGACCCTGATGGGCGAAGAGATAAAGGTCGGCAGCCCGGCGCCGGACTTCAAGGTCACCGACAATGAAATGCTGCCGATGAAGTTCCTGCGCACCTACAGGGACAAGGTAAGCGTCATCCTGGCCGTCCCTTCCCTGGACACGCCGGTCTGCGACCTGGAAACCCGCCGTTTCAATAAAGAGGCCGAGGCTCTGGGCCCGGAAGTGAACGTTCTGGCCATAAGCATGGACCTGCCTTTCGCCCAGAAACGCTGGTGCGGAGCGGCCGGCGTAAAGTCGGTACGTACCTTCTCCGACCATCAGAAAGCGGATTTCGGAAAGGCATACGGCGTCCTGATCAAGGAGCTGCGCCTCCTGGCAAGGGCCGTATTCATAGTGGACAAGGACGGCGTGATCAAGTACGCCCAGATCGTGCCGGAAGCGGGCAAGGAGCCCGATTACGACGAAGTGCTCAACGCGGTAAAAGCGCTCATCTAGAACGCGATCCCGAAGGAGGAAAGATGCCCGAGATAAAAGAGATATACAAATGCGACGCCTGCGGCAACATAGTGGAAGTGCTTCACGGCGGCCCCGGGGTGCTGGTCTGCTGCGGTTCGGACATGAGACAGTTCTTCGAGAACACCACCGACGCGGCGAAGGAAAAGCACGTCCCCGTGCTGGAAAAGAACAAGACCTCTTTCAAGGTCAAGGTCGGCTCGGTCCCGCACCCCATGGAAGAGAAGCACTTCATAGAATGGATCGAGCTGGTCGCGGACGGAAGGTCCTTCAGGACGTTCCTGAAACCGGGACAGGCGCCGGAAGCGGAATTCTGCCTCTGCTTCGAACCAAAGGAAGTCTACGTGCGAGAGTACTGCAACCTGCACGGCCTCTGGAAGGCCTAGCGGCCGGACGATGCGCCGCCGCGAACCATCGATGTCCAGCGAAGACAGGGACATCAACAAACAAGGAGAACGGATATGAAGAAATACGTGTGCAAACTCTGCGGCTACGTCTACGATCCCCAGCTGGGAGATCCGGACAATTCGGTCGCTCCTGGAACGCCCTTCGAAAAGCTCCCGGAGAACTGGGTCTGCCCGCTCTGCGGGGCCGGCAAGGAAGAGTTCGAACCTCAGAACTGAGCGGAACCAGGCAAGGCGGTGGAAGGGGGTCCGGCCACGGACCCGGCCTCACTTCCCCGCCTTCGCCGCTCCTCCCTTATCCAGCCTGGCATACAGGCACTCCGCCTCCTCGTTCATCCCGTTCCTGTCGAAAAGGCCGGCCAGCCTGGACGTCCCGTCCCGGTCGGCGCTCAGATCATAAAGGAAAATGGAATATCCGGCCGAGAACCCGGGCTTGCGCTCCTTCAGCCAGCCGTACGTGTCCCGGTCCGGATAATAAGTGCCCTGCAGATTGGTGGCCGATACCGCCAGCAGCAGCTCCTCTGCCCGGCACAGGTCCTCACCCGTACCCCGCAGTTCCACATTGGAAACCACCCCCAGCGGAACGTACCTTATACCGTAACGTTCCGGCCGCGCCACGCCGAAATACGAGAATACCACCGGAGGATTCCCCATCCCGGCAAGCCGGTCCGCCAGCGCTTTCACGTCCTGCCCCCAGTCCAGATTGGAATCCACCAGGAACTTGTACCCGTTGGCCGGCCCGCCGGCCAGTTCATTGAAATACGCCAGATAATGCGGCCACGTCCGGACGAGTCCCCACCCCCATAAGAGCAGCAGCGGCGCGGCCGCCGCCGGCAGTACACGGCTCCTAGCGACGCTCACCGTCCCTATCCCCGCCAGGATCGCCATGAAAGTAAGGGCCGGCATAACATGCCGGAACCCTATCTGCATTTTCGAAGCGGAAGCGGCGATGAAATACACCAGCGGCGGGACCAGAAGCCAGATATATTCCTTCCTGAAGGAGCGCGCCATCGACACGGCGCCGGCGAGGGCGAGCGCCAGCGCCGCCAGCGGCGTCTTCACGGCCAGCGCCAGCGGAAAGTACCACCATACTCCTTCGAGGCCGTAATGACCCCAGGCGAAAGAGGACCGGCCCCGGTCCAGCATCCCGAACATATCGCGCAACCCGGACGCGTATGGAGCGAGGTCGAACCCGTAAACCGCGGCGGCGGCGAACAAGGCGCAGACCAGATAAAGCGCGGCATATCCGGCCAGCGCCGCCGGCCGGACCCTCCTTTCCATCAGATTATCGGCCGTCCAGAGGGACAGAACGAGCGGAGGCACCACGAACATGTTGAATTTTGCCGCCATGGCCAGACCGCTCAGCAGACCGGCAAGCGCGGCGAGGATAAGACGCTTCCGGCTCCAGGCCGAGCGCGGCGGCTTCGGGGCGGCCGGCATGGACGAGAACATGTACGCCAGGCAGAAGGCGCCCAGATAAAGAGCCGAAGAAGCGGCGTCCGTGGCCACGAGAGCGTTATTGGAGATGAACACCGGCATGAGGGAGAAAACGGCCACCGAAGCCGCCGCAACGGACGGACCATGCGACCTGCCGGCGAAAAGCCATATAAAGAACGCGGTAAGGCCGCTCCAGAGCAGCAGCGAGAAGCCCCTGGCCGCGCCAAGGAGCCTCTCCGGCGGCACGACATTGTCGTACAGGAACAGATCGCCGTAATGGTAGGCCATGTTCCCGATGAAATACGGATGCCCGACGAAGACGCCCGGCCGAAGGGCCAGCAGAGGAAGAGCCCCCGCGATCTCCGCCAGAGGAGGATGCCCCGTAGGCACCATATCGTAGCGGCCCGTGGCCAGGATGGAATAACCCCGGGCCAGATGCACCGTCTCGTCGTATGTGGGAGCCGCGGACCTGATAAAGGCCCGCGCCGCCACAAAATGCGCGGCGAGAGCCGCCGCCGCCAGGAAAAGAAGCGTCTTATCGGCTTTCACAGCGGATATGATACAAAAAACCGGACCAGGCCCGGCCGGCCCCTATTTGTCCCTTTCGGCGAAATGGGTGACGATATATTCGCAGGCCTTTTCCAGGCCGGGCAGTATCTTGGTGCTGTAGCGTATCATCCAGGGGCTGCAATCCTTGAAAGTAAGGGGCGAGAAGGTCACCACGAATTTCCTGAGATTATGGGAAGCGTGAAAGACCTCCATGCTCGTGCCTATGCTCGGCCGATTGTAGTTGACCAGTATGATATCCGCCCTGGTGACGTCCTGCAGATCGAATTCCACTATCTCGTTGGCCGAATCGACCTCCCGGTCGCGGAAGTTCCTTCTCATCGGGTCCAGCAGCTCGAAACGGCCGCCGAGCAGCTCTTTGGCCCTGCGGCGCCATTCCCGGGCGCGCCCCTTATGCTCGTCCATGATGGGACCGCTGAGATAGACCGTGAGCCGTTCGGGCATATTCTCCTCCATAGCGTCTTAAAATGATCTTCCCGGTGTTATTGTATAATATGCGCGGGAGGCTCTAATGAGATATTTTCTATTGCTGACGGCCTTATCTGTCCTTTCCGCGGGGGCTTACGCCCTGTCCTGGGACTCCCTCGTCTCCGGCACCGGCCGCTCCATAAAGGCGTTCTTCGCCCCTGCTTCGGTGAAGGAGCCGCCGCCACCGGCCAGGCCCGCGGCGGCGCGGGAATTACCGCTGAATCTGCCTCCGGCCGAAGCGAAAGCCTACCTGGAGAGCGCGAAGCCGGTCCTGCTCGACGTCAGGACCGCGGAGGAGTACTCGGCCGGACACATCTCCGGCGCCCTACAGCTGGACTATTACGCCGCGGATTTCAGGGAAAAGCTGGACCGCATGGATAAAAACGCGAACTACCTGATATATTGCAGGAGCGGAAAAAGGAGCGCGGCCTCCCTGCAGACCATGCGGGAACTCGGTTTCCGGGAAATACACGACATAGCCGGCGGGTTCAACGCCTGGACGGCGGCCGGCTATACCGTGGTAAAGTAAGAGCCGCAGACCGGACAGTCTGGCCGTTTCTTTATCTCCGCCGCGGTAACCGTCCAGCCGCGCAGATCGAACATGAGAAAACGGCCGGCCGGACCGCCCAGTCCCAAAATCAGTTTGATGATCTCGGCCGCCTGCAGACAGCCTATCGCGCCGGCCGCCGGCCCAAGTATCCCGGCCTCCGCCCCCGACCTTTCTTTCTCCGAACCGATGCCCGGCCACATGCACTCCAGGCAGGGCCCCCGGCGCGGATCGAAGACCGCCAGCTGTCCCTCCATCTGTCCGACCGCCGCGTGCACGAACGGGATCCCGAGCTCAAGGCAGGCGCGGTTAAGGGCCGCCCGGGTCGCGAAATTGTCGCAGCAATCGGCCGCGAAACGGTATGGCGCCAGCGCGGCGGCCATATCGGCCCCGGTCAGGCGGCCTTCGCGGGCCACGACCGTTATTCCGGGATTAGCCTCCAGCAGGCGCCGGCGCGCGGCCGCCGTCTTCGGCGTGCCGACGTCCGCCGCGGCATACAGCGGCTGGCGATGCAGATTGGAAAGTTCCACCGGACCTGAGTCGAAAACGCCTATCTCCCCCACCCCGGCCCCGGCGAGATAGGCCAGCACCGGGGAACCGAGGCCGCCGGCCCCGACTACCGCGACGCGGGCGGCCCGCAGTTTCTCCTGCCCTGCCGGGCCTATCTCCGGCAGGGCGAGCTGCCTGGAATAGCGGAGCGATTCTTCTTCCGTAAGAGCCATAAAATTCCCCCTGGGACAGCGGACCTCATAATTCTAGCAGTGTACCGAGGCCCGCGCAAACCCCGAGGGACGGCGGCGTAAAAAATTGTATAGTATAAACGTTCTATGATCTCCTTCATCCTGAACGACAGACTGGTCCGCACCGAGGAGCGGCCCGGCATGGTCCTGCTCGAGTTCATACGGAACGTATCGTGTCTGTCGGGCACGAAGGACGCCTGCCGGGAAGGCGAGTGCGGGGCCTGCACCGTGCTGCTGGGCTCACCGGAACCGGACGGATCGGTATCCTACGCGGCCTGCGCCTCCTGCCTGCTGCCTCTGGGCGAAGCCGACGGCCGCCACGTGGTGACCGTGGAGGGACTGTCCGTAGAGCCCCTCACGCTGGTCCAGCGGCTCATCGTGGAGCACGGGGCGTCGCAGTGCGGCTTCTGCACGCCGGGCATAGTGCTGTCGCTGACCGGTTTCGCCCTGTCCAGCCCTTCCCTCTCCTACGAGGACGCCGTCACCGCCCTGGACGGGAATATCTGCCGCTGCACCGGTTACGTCTCCATCCGCTCTGCGGCCGGAGCCCTTTGCGAGGCGATTTCCGGCGCCGGGAAACCGCCCGCCGGACGCCTCGACTTCATGATAAAGGCCGGAGTGGCGCCGGAATATTTCCGCGGCATACCGGCCCGCCTTGGCGAACTGGAAGCGTCCCCCGATCTTCCGGACGGGAAAGCCGTGCCGGTGGCCGGCGGAACCGACCTTTTCGCGCGGGAACCGGAACGGCTGCTGGAAAGCGGCCTCCGCTTCCTCTCCAGACGCCGGGACCTGGCCGGCATACGCGAGGACCGCGGCTTCCTGCGCGCCGGCGGAGCCGTGACGATAGAGGCTTTCCGCAATTCCGCGGCCGTGCTGCGGCATTTCCCCGCGCTGGCGCAGGACCTTCTGCTGCATTCTTCCGCCATCCTGCGGAACAAGGCCACGCTGGCCGGCAACATAGCCAACGCCTCCCCCGTCGGGGACGCGGCGATAATACTGCTCGCCCTCGGCGCCCGCTTGACCATTTCAGGTGAAGCCGGGGAACGGGAAATACCGCTAGAGAAGTTCTATCTCGGATATAAGAGAACGGACCTCGCCTGCGGCGAACTCATCAGCGCCATCTCCATACCGCTGCCGCCGTCTGGCGCGCGCTACCATTTCGAGAAGGTCTCCAACCGCGTCACGCTGGACATCGCCGCGGCCAATTCCGCGCTTTTCCTGACCACCGGCCCCGGCGGGACCGTCAGCGGCCTGCGCGTCTCGGCCGGCGGCGTGGCGCCCGTGCCGATGCTGGTCCCCGGGCTGGACGTATTCCTTGGCCGCAGTCCCGGCGACGCGCTGGCCGAAGACCTGGCCGCCGCCGCCATGGCCGCGGCGAAGCCTATAGACGACGTCAGGGGTTCGGCCGAGTACAAGAAACTGCTGCTCGGCCGGCTTATCCTGGCCCATTTCCGCGCGCTTTATCCCGGGGAGGCGGCATGAGCAACGGCGACGCGCTGATGCACGCGCGGGGCGCTTCGCGCTTCGTGGACGACATACCGGTCCCCGGCTGCCTGCACGCCGCTCTCTTCACTTCTCCGGTCGCGAAAGGCCGCATACGTTCCCTGGACGTATCAAAAGCCGCCTCCGCCCCCGGCGTGGCCGCGGTCTACGTACATAAGGACGTGCCCGGCCTCAACCAGATCGGACATGTCTTCAAGGACCAGCCCCTCTTCGCGGAGGACGCCGTGGAATATATCGGCCAGCCGATCGCGCTGGTCGTGGCCGACACCGTACGGAACGCCAGGAAGGCGCTGAAGCTTATAGAGGCCGGCATAGAAGAACTGCCGCCGGTGCTGAACCCCCGAGAGGCGGCGGCCAAAGGACATCTGCACGGCAAAAAGCGCGTGCAGGGGCACGGCGACCCGGACGCCGCCTTCGCCCGTTGCGCCCGGGTCTTCGAGGGGCGTCTCGCCAGCGGGCCGCAGGAGCATTTCTATTTCGAGACCCAGCGCGCCCTCGCCGTGCCCGGAGAGCATGACACGATAAAGGTATACGCCAGCGCTCAGTCCCCGGGAGCTTTCCACCGCCACCTCGCCGAAGTGCTCGGCATCCCGATGCACAAGGTGGAACTGGATATCCGCCGGCTTGGCGGCGGCTTCGGAGGGAAGGAATCCACCGCCGTATGGATAGCGGCCCCGGCCCTTGCCGCTTTCCTGCTGAAGAAGCCGGTAAAGCTGGTCCTGGGGCGCAACGAGGACATAGCGACTACCGGCAAGCGGCACGCTTACGAATACGATTACAGACTGGGGCTGGACGCCGACGGCCGGATCCTGGCATACGACATCACGCTCTACCAGCATGCCGGCGCCTGCGCGGATATCTCCACGGCGGTGCTGGGGCGTTCGTTCCTGCACGTCTGCGGTTCTTACCGGGTGCCGAATCTGCGCGTAACCGGCCTGAGCTGCCGCACCAACATACCGCCCAACAACGCGTTCCGCGGCTTCGGCGTGCCGCAGGGGACCTTCGCCATCGAAGCGGCGCTTACGCGCGCGGCGCACGAACTGGGCGTGGAGCCGGAAACCCTCAAGCGCAGGAACCTGCTCCAGGAAGGCGATACTCTGCCCTACGGCGTGAAGCTTTCCGGGGTCAACGCCACGCGCTGCTGGGAAGTACTGGACTCCAGGACCGATATCGCCGGCCGGCGCGCCGCGGTCGCGGCCTACAACAAGTCGCACAAGGACACCAGGAAAGGCCTGGCCGCGGTCCCCGTCTGCTTCGGCATCTCTTTCGCGCAGACCGCACTCAACCAGGCGGGGGCCCTGGTCAACATCTACGTGGACGGAAGCGTGGCGGTCAGCACCGGCGCCGTGGAGATGGGGCAGGGCGTCAACGCCAAGATACGCATCGTAG
Organism: Elusimicrobiota bacterium; assembly: GCA_022703115.1. Classification (GTDB taxonomy): domain Bacteria; phylum Elusimicrobiota; class Elusimicrobia; order Elusimicrobiales; family UBA9959; genus YA12-FULL-51-18. The sequence goes on along the minus strand of JAKLEK010000007.1, from coordinate 1,683 downwards.
CGGCGCGCACCCTGGGAGTTCCTTTGGAGAGGGTTCGCGTGGAGACCACCAACACCTCCCGCGTGCCTAACGCTTCCCCCACATCCGCCAGCACAGGGGCCGACCTTAACGGCATGGCCGCCAAGTACGCATGCGAACGCTTGCGGGCTCGTCTGCTGGACTTCGCCGCCGGCTGCCTGAAGACCGGCGCGGCGGCGCTGGATATAAAAGACGGAGAGGTCCTTTCCGCCGGAAAGCCGGCGGGACTCGGCTGGGAGAAGCTCGTAAAGGACGCGCAATGGGCCCGGGTGGACCTGAGCGAGCACGCTTTCTACGCCACTCCGGACCTGCACTACGACCTGGAGAAGGAACGCGGCAGGCCTTTCGCCTACTACGCCTACGGCGCCTCCCTGACCGAGGTAACGCTGGACTGCGTGCGCGGCACTTACGTCATGGATTCGGTCGACGTGGTGCAGGACGTGGGCGAGTCGCTAAGTCCGGAGATAGACCGCGGGCAGGCCGAGGGCGCGGTGGTGCAGGGTATGGGCTGGGCGGTGATGGAACAGCTGCGCTACGGTCCGGACGGACGGGTGCTGACCGGAGTTAACGCGTACAAGGTGCCGGATATCAGGTTCGTGCCGCGGCATTTCAGCGTGGAGCTGCTGAAGGATTCCTCCAATCCATTCGCGGTGTGCAATTCCAAGGCGGTCGGCGAGCCGCCTTTCGTGCACGGGCTGGGGGCCTATCTGGCCGTGGCCGATGCGCTGCGCGCCGCCAGGCCGGACCGGGAGCCGCCGCCGCTGCCGATCACTCCGGAGAAAGCATTCATGCACCTGCACGGTCCGGAGACGGGCGGGAAAAGACGATGAGGAAGAAAGTGCAGGTCAGGTATTTCGCGCTGGTCGGGGAGCGCCGCGGGGTGCAGACCGACGCCTATGAAACGGAGGCCTCCACCGCGCGCCAGCTGCTGCGCGAGATAGAGGCCGCAAAGTCCCTGCCGCTCACGACCAACATCTCGAAAGCCGTCATCAACGGCAGGTTCGCCGAATGGGACGACCCGATAAAGGACGGCGACCTTATCACCCTCCTCTCCCCCTTCTCCGGCGGCTGAACCCTTCCCCCATCACGGTTCTCCGCCCTGTTCCATCCCCCGCATCACAGCTTAGCCGGTCTGAAGCTCAACGTCCTAACCGAAGTTCGGAGCTCAACCGCAACTAGGCAATAGGGTTCACGAGTCCTGTCAGGGGCTATGGGTTCGGGGTCCTGTCACCCAAGCCGCCTTTTCGCTTCCCTCGCTCCACCCATCCCCTTGTATGTTAGAATTAATCCTGCGTCTAATCAAAGCGTGGTAGATCGTCCATCCCGAGGCGTCTCACGCCGTCTAGCAGCTTGATCGCCATGCTTATACGTCCAATAGCCCGAACAGTTGCCTGGGTTTAAAGCCCGTATCTACAAGGCCGGGCGCGGACCAGGAGGCGGTATGGCTGAAACACACAAAACATGGGTTGGCATAGATGTCTCAAAGTCTCAGCTCGACGTATACGCACACCCATCGGGAACAAGCTTCAGTTTTGCGCAGAGCGATATCGGGCTCAAAGAACTTATCGCTACGCTCCGAAGCATGTCCCCGGAACTAGTAACGATGGAGGCTACGGGCGGATTTGAAGCTTCCGCAGCAGCTGCCCTGACAGCGGGCGGTATTCC
>JAKLEK010000069.1:4816-7453 GCA_022703115.1 Elusimicrobiota bacterium | reverse complement strand
CTCGCCAGCGCGGCCGCGGCCAAATTCAGCTCGCGCGCCCTGCCGCTCAGCCCGTACTCGGCCAGCACGAAGCGGTTGGCGCCGAACGTGTTCGTCTCCACCACGTCGGCCCCGGCCCTGAAATATTCCAGGTGCGCGTTCTTTATCACGTCCGGCCTGGAAACGGACAGGTATTCGTTGAGCCCCTCGTAACCGCCGAAATCCTCCGGCTTAAGGCCGAGGCCGCCCAGATAGATACCCATGGACCCGTCGAAGATCAGGATCCGTTCCTTCATTATGCCGAGGAGTTTTTCTTGCTGGTTCATCTTCTCGGCCGCGCTTAGGGAGCGCGGCGCGGCACCTAAAGTATATAAAATATTTCGGAGGCGTTGGCGGCGGCGGACTCCCCGACGCGTTCCGGCCGGACCCCGAAGTAGGAGGCGACCGCCGCCGCTATATCGGGGATGTACGACGGATCGTTCCTCTTGCCCCTCATCTCCTGCACCGGCAGATAAGGGCAGTCCGTCTCCAGAACTATGTTCTCCAGGCCGGCCTTCCTTACCGTCTCCCTGAGCTCCGTGTTCTTCTTGTACGTAAAGGTGCCGTTCACGCCCAGGAACAGGCCGAGGTCCAGGCCGGCCTTCGCGTCCGCCCAGCTCCCGGAGAAGCAGTGCAGCACCCCCCTGGCGCGGCCGCGGCCGCCGAGGGACCACTTCCGCTTCAGGGTCAGGGCCAGGTCGGAATAGGCGTCGTCCGCCTTCCCGTCCGCACCGTTGCGGGCGTGGAAAACGCAGTTCCGGCCGGAAGAGCTGGAAAGCTCCAGCTGCGCCTCCAGCAGCGCGAGCTGCGCGGCCTTTTGGGAATTATCCCGGAAATAGTCCAGGCCGATCTCGCCCAGTCCCGAGCAGACGCTCTTTTTCAGATATCCGGAGAGCGCGGCCAGGTTGCCGGGGGTCAGTTCTCCGTGGTTCTGCGGATGGATGCCGAAAGCGGCGGTAATGCGGCCGGGATAGCGAGAACATAGTTCTTCGGCCGGCGCCCATTCCTCCGCCGCGCAGGCGATCTCCACAAGGCGGACGACGCCGCGCTCGAAGGAACGGGCTATGACCGCGTCGCGGTCCGGGTCGAAAGCTTTGTCGTTAAGATGCGAATGGGTCTCTACGTACACGGCGCTACTTTCCCGTTTCCTTCACGCTCTTGGCGCCGGAAGCCTTCCAGGTCAGCCAGGCGTGCATGAAGCTGTCGAGGCTGCCGTCCATCACGGCGTCCACCTGCGAGGTCTCGAAGCCGGTGCGCAGGTCCTTCACCAGCTGGTAGGGCATGAAAACGTAGGAGCGTATCTGGTGGCCCCAGCCTATATCGCCCTTGGCGTCGTAATGCCTTTCCATCTCGGAACGCTTCTTGTCCATCTCGATCTCGTAGAGCTTGGCCTTGAGCATCTTCATCGCCGTTTCGCGGTTCTGGTGCTGGCTGCGTTCGATCTGGCAGGCTACCACTATGCCGGTCGGAATATGGGTGAGCCGCACCGCGGTCTCCACCTTGTTGACGTTCTGCCCGCCGGCGCCGCCGGACCGGAATGTGTCCAGCTTGATGTCCTTATCCTCGACCTTGATCTCTATGTCGTCGCCGATGTCGGCCAGCACGTCCACGGACGCGAACGAGGTGTGCCGCCTTTTATTGGCGTCGAACGGGGAGATGCGGACCAGCCGGTGCACTCCGGCTTCGCTCTTAAGGTAGCCGTACGCGTACTTCCCCCTGACGAAAGCGGTCACGCTCTTGACTCCGGCCTCCTCTCCCTGCAGGATGTCGGTCACCGTGAAGACGAGGCCCCTGTTCTGCGCCCAGCGCGTGTACATGCGCAGCAGCATGGCGGCCCAATCGCAGGCCTCGGTGCCGCCGGCGCCGGAGTGGACGCTGATTATCGCGTCGCCCTTGTCGTGCGGACCGGAGAGCTTCAGCTCGAAATCCAGGTCGGAGAGCTTCTTCTCCGTGGCCGACAGGCCGCTCATCACCAGGCCCAGCTCCGCCGAATCGTTCGAATCGCGCGCGAGTTCGAAATGGACCTTGAAATCCTCCAGCTCCTTCTTCACGGAGTCTATAAGGAGGACGTCCTTTTTGATGTCGTTGAGTTCCTTCAGACGGACCTGGGCTTTTTCGGTGTCGGTCCAGAAATCTGAGGAGGCGGCCGACGCTTCCAGCTTGTCCAGCTCCTCCCGTTTCTTCTCCAGCCCGTAGAGGGCCGAGACCTCGGAGAGGACCTTCTCCAGGCGGTCTATCTTGTTGACCACGTCCTTCAGCTCTATCGATTCAGCCATAACCAGATCTCCGCCGGACGGCCGCCCCGCGCGGCCCGGCATACTATGGTACAAAAAAGCTTTCCGGGAACGATAGCCGGCCCCCGGATATTTTATAGAATATCGGGCATGGACAACTCCGCGCTTGCTGGAAAAAGAAGGCGGATAGACGCGCTGGACGCGCGGCTCTCCCGCCTGCTGGCCGAGAGGCTGGCGCTGTCCGCGTCCATGGCCGGACTGAAGAAGAAGGTCCGCGACCCGGAACGCGAAGCCGCCGTGCTCGAACGGGCCGCCCGGCAAGCCGGCGGCCGGCGCCTCCGCGCGGCCGTCAAAGCCGTCTATCGCGAGATCCTCGCGCAGGGCC
>JAKLEK010000069.1:0-4716 GCA_022703115.1 Elusimicrobiota bacterium | reverse complement strand
CGCGCTTCAGTCCGCCGCCCGCCGCAGAGGACGGGGAACGGCCGCGCGATGATAAAAGCCGGCCTGATAGGCAGCCCCATCCGCCGCTCGCTTTCACCGCGTCTTTTCTGCATATTCTCTTCCCTTCTGGACGAGACCTTCTCCTATTCCCTGCTCGAGACCAGAAAGCCGGAGGGACTGGAACCGGTCCTCGCGCGCATAAAAGCCATGGGCTGGCGCGGATTCAATGTCACGCTGCCGCTGAAAGAAGCGGTGGCGCCGCTCCTGGACGCGCTGAGCCCCGAAGCTCGCGCCATCGGCGCCGTGAACGCTGTCACTGTGAAGCGCGGCCGTCTGAAAGGCTACAACACCGACGCCTTCGCCGTCAGGCTCGCTCTCAGGGAAGCCGGCTGCCGGCCGCGCGGAAGGGTCTGCACGGTATGGGGCGCGGGCGGAGCGGCCAGGGCAGCCGTCTGGGTCCTGGCCCGAGCCGGAGCGACCGCCGTATCAGTGCGGGGCAGGTCCCCGGTGCGGGTAAAGGCGCTTCTGCGCGTTTTTTCCCGGCTGTTCCCGAGCGTCCGCTTTACCGCCGCCGCCCTCCCGGGATCCACTGTTTTCGTGAACGCCACCCCGCTGGGCATGTACGCACCCCTGCCGCCGGCGCTCAGGGCCGGGGGCCCGCCGGGCTCCTTCTACCTGGATTTCGCCTATCCTCCGCTGAAACGGACGAGCAAGCGGTCCATATCCCCTATCACCCCTTTCCTGGAAGGCCGCCGGGGGAAGACCATCCCCGGGCTGGACCTGCTGATCTATCAGGCTCTGAAAAGCGCCGAACTTTTCGGCGCCCCGGATATCCCAACGAGCCGGTTCCTAAAATTAAAAATTAAAATAACCGCCGAACTATATGGGCCCAAAGGCCCAGACGCCAATGGGTCTTTGGATAGTTGACCCAGGTCAAAGTACGGGGTAACATATTACCAGAGGAGCAAAGCTCAAGCCGGAGGAGTTTATGAAAACCTTGATTTTCCTTCTGACCGCCTCGCTTTTCACCCCGCACGTCAACGCGGCCGGCGCGGGACGCGCATTCGAAGACCTCAAGAGCGTCAGGGACCAGTGGGGAGCGTTCGACGCCCCCACCGCGCCCGAAGCCCGGCCTTCCCCCGTTGGTTCGAGCCTGGCGGGTTCGGATTCCGACGCCCCGGTCCCGACCTCTCTGATCGGCTCCGACGCCAGCCTCCCGGCCCCTAAAGCCGTGTCGGGCTTCAGTTTTCCCGAGTCATACGGCTCTCGCGACGGCGGCTCCCTCAACGGCTCCACCGTGGAGTGGGCCCGCTATCAGGGGACCCCGATACAGGGCTGCATGACCCCCTCCGAGCGCATGGCGGCCTGCGGCCCCATAGCCGCGGAAGCGCTGGTGCGTTTCCTGGCTAACAACTCCCAGCTCAATAAGATCTGCGACATCTGGAGCATAGCGAAAGGCAAGGGCTACTGGAACGGGGCCATGCAGGGCCCGGACTTTGCGGGAGAGCGCGGACTGCTGAGGGACCTCAATATAGAGACCGAACTGGTCTGGGTCAGCAACATAGGCTCGGGCGAACGCATGGTGCGCGAGAGCCTTGACCAGGGCAAACCCGTCATCATCAGCACAAGGCGCCATTACTTCTTCGCCGCCGGCTACGACAACAACGGCAGGCTTTTCGTCGGGAACACCGGGAAGATAATGAGCAATTACGGCGGCACCGAGCGGATGACCCTCTCCCAGATCTCATCCGCGGGCAACGGCTCTCTCGCGCTGCTGCTGCTAAAATAGCGCGCCTTTCCTCCGTGTAAAGTTTCAGCCCGCCTTCCCTTTTCGGGAGAGGCGGGCTGAAACTTTATAAGCCCGTAGCTCATGGTTATGTCAAATGCCGGCTATTACTTGAGGCCTGCGTCAGTAGCTTATAGCTAATGGCTAATAGCTATAAGGTGTACTTAGTAAGAAGAACGGAATATGGCTGCCGTTCGTGGAGTGGGCGACGGAGGTAGCCCTCTGCCGGACGGGCGGGGGTTCCGTCGTCCCTCGGCTGGTTATCCCGGGTTCGCTGGGCTGCCGGGAGGCACAGGGGTCGAAGGGCACGCTATCGTCCACACCGTGGCCGCGCTCCCACTCGGCCTCGCCGCTTACGTAAGGCTCGGCCTGCGTGACGGCCCTTTGACCCCTGTGTCCCCCGTCAACCGCTCCAACGGAGTAGCACTATATTCCGTTCTATTAGAGTTAAGGATATTCCTTGCTTGGAGCGGGAGGCAGGGGAACCGGAAAAGCGGAAGCGTCCGGAGGCCGAGCATACGGAGCGCGGAGGACCGGGTGGACTACGCTATCCTGTCGTGTGTTCATGGACACAACTCGGAACGCAGGCGCGCGTACGGTGTACGCGACGCCGGTTCCGCGTTCCGGGCCCCTGACAGGACCCGCGCACCCTAGTTGCGGATGACCGCCAGACCCCAGCCAGGACTCCGAACCCGGGATAAGCGACCTAGGAAAAACGAAACCCCGGCTGCATAGCAGACCGGGGTTTCTGAGATGGGAATTTCAATCTCTGTGGACCAGGTCAGGGCTGAAGGCGGGAGCGCAGACCGCGACATACTCCGCCCCGCCCTCGTGCGGCGAACTGTACTGCACCCACTCCCCCTTTGATGCGATAAAAGCCTCGCCTTCCCCTATATCCTCGGTCCCGCTCCTTGTCTTTATCCGGAGCCTTCCCTTTAAGACCAGCGTATATTCGTCGAACTCCGGCGTCTGCCCGGGCTCCGTCCAGCCCTCCGGACTTTTCATCCACGCTATGCTTACCCCTTCGGTACCGGAATTCACGCGGCCGATGAATTCCTTTATGATCTTCGGTTGGTTCCCATGCGCCGGTATCACCGCCGGAGCTCTTATTATCCTCGACATCTCATCCTCCCGGCTCACATCCCAGTCCGGACTCAGAAAGCGCTGTATCTCGATGCGGTACCCATTAGGGTCGCGCAGAAAAAAATGATAAATGCCGTAGGCCGGGCTCTCCACCGGCCGGGTCTCGCACTCCGCGCCTTTACTCTCCAGGAAACGGCGCCAGCCGTCCACATCCTCGGACACCAGGGTAATGATCACGGTCTCGGGCCGGTCCGGCATAGGAGCGCGGCCGCAGAATCCAATGTAGCCGTCCCGGCTCACCCGGTAGATCCGGCAGTCCCCCTGGTCCGCGGCCAGCGGCAGGCCCAGGACCCGCTCATAGAAATCCCCGGTCTTCGCCAGATCGCCGGTATGAAGGAATATGATCTGCCCGCCTATCGGCGGACGAGGCAGGCCGTCCCCGGGCGCGGAGGGCGTCAGCATAGGTCCGGGTCCGGCAGGCCATGCAGTTTCGCCAGCAGCCAGGCCATGTTCTCGCCCAGCACCCGCATGGTCTTCATCCCTTCCTTATCCTCCGCCACCTCCCCCGGCTGGCGCCCCACGCCGACGTTCCAGTAATTGGACCCCGGTATGATCATCTGACCGATGGTGAAGAAGTGGTTTATCGTATCGAAGGCGTGAATTGCCCCGCCGCGCCGCACCGCCACCACGGCCGCGCCGGCTTTCCGCCTGAAAAGCCCCCCGTTCGCCATGCCCACGTAGCCCGCCCTGTCGATAAGCGCCTTGGTCTCGCTGCTGACGTCGGCGAAATAAGTGGGCGAACCGATCAGTATGCCCGCCGAGGCGCGCATCTTCGCCACATAACCGTTAAGACCGTCATCCGGCAGGACGCATTTATTATCCTTATTCCTTATGCAGCCGCCGCAGGCGGCGCAGCCCCGGAGCGGCTTCCCGGACAGCTGCACCAGTTCGGTGTCGAAGCCGCGTTCAGAAAGCGCCTCGAGCGCGGTCCTGAGCAGTATGGCGGTGTTCCCGTCCTTCCGCGCGCTGCCGTTAAAAGCCGTTATCTTAAGTTTTTCCTTCATCATAGACGGTCACACTCCTAGTCCTGCGGCACGTTTATTATCGGCCGCCGCTCCTTTGCTCCCGGGCCGTTGAAATGCCACCATTCGCCCGAATAAACGGCCAGCCCGCCCTCCTCCATGGCCTTGAACAGGCGGGCGCGGTTCGCCAGGGCCTCCGCTCCAAGACCTTCGGAGGCGGCAGCCGCCGCCAGCGGCGAAAAATCATCGAACCCGGTCCCCATATCCGCGAGGCACAGGGCGCCTATCCGCCGCTCTGCCGGGCAGGCCTCGTCAGGCCGGGCCATGCTTACGTCCACCGATCTGCCCGACTCGTGGCTGCGCGAATATGGTCCCGGCTTCGCGACCCACTCCGGGTTCGACACGGCCTTGAACATCTTAACCTGAACCCGGTGCGGGCGGTAGCAGTCCCAGAACACCAGGGTATAGCCCTGAGCGTGCAGCGCGGCCGCGGCCGCGGCGAGCCCCGGCGCCATATCGGAGTGCACCAGGCAGCGGGCGTCGGACGGATAAAGCCTTTTTCCCACGAAGTTGTCCGGCCGGGAATAACGCATGTCCACCAGCGCGTCCGGCACCGCGGCCCTCACGTCCACGAACCCGGCCTCCGCGGCCCGGCGGTTCACCGGCGGGACCAGAAGCTCCCCGGATGGACCCACGGCGTGCCGGGCCGGGCCGCAGCCGGACGCGCAGCCCAGTACCCCGGAAACCGCCGCCGCAAAAATTTTCCGTATCCCGCTCATCACGCTCTTCCTCCTGACGTACGCCCACCGGACCGCTCTCAGGATT
>JAKLEK010000068.1 GCA_022703115.1 Elusimicrobiota bacterium | reverse complement strand
GAAGGACACGAAGGCGCTGTGCCCTCCCGGCGCTTTGATCCCGGGCTGCCCGTCCTTCTGCGCGGTCTATCCTACGGACCCGACTTGCGAGGGGATGTCCCGCTGATCCATACCAGGCTTTAGACTTACGGATCTCGCCCCGCGCCGGATATAAGGCGCGGGGCGCGTAATTGCCGGCCGCGCGGCGTCCGGCGCGATGAAATATGAACGTGTCCGTATTATATCTGTTCGGTTTGATCGCGCTGGGCTGGACCGCGCGGAAGTACCGTGTCGCCGGGGAACGGGTGGAGAGGGCTTTTAACTGGTATCTCTTCTACTTCGCCGTTCCGTGCCTGACCGTTGTGAAGATAGCGGATACTTCTTTCGCAGGTCTGGGCCTGCGCTTCGTAGCTCTGAACCTTCTGCCCGTCCTCGCCGCTATGATGTTCGTGTACGCCGGATGGCGTACTGGCCTGTTCCCCCTCCCTTTCGCCAGACTGCTGATGATAGCGTCCGGCCTCGGCAATACGGTCTACCTGGGTTTCCCCGTGGTCTCGATGAACCTCGGACCCGGAAGCATAGGCTACGCCGCGGTGGTCTCCTCCCTGCAGAACGTGTTCGTGTTCACTTTTGGTTTCTTCTTCCTGGGGCTGATGCGCGGCGGGGACGCGCCGGCCGCGGGAGCGGGTTCTTTGGTCGTAAGGAACGCCATATTGTGGAGTTCCCTGGCCGGACTGGGCCTCTCCTATTCCGGGTACGAACTGCCCGGCTTACTGCATGGAATAATGGCGAATGTCGGGGCGACGACCCTGCCGCTGTCCCTGTTCACGATAGGGCTCGGACTTTACGGCCGGCCGCTGGGCCGGGACCTGGGAAAAGTGTGGTGGATAGCCGGGCTGAAGATGATCTGCGTGCCGGCGGTCTATATGGGGCTGGCTCTGCTTGCCGGCTTCGGTGGAACGGCATCCAAGACGACCTTTCTTCAGATGGCTATGCCGCCCGCCGTGCTCAATTATGTTATAGCCAGAGAGTTCGGGTTCGACGCAGACCTGGTGTCTCAGTCGATAGTCCTCTGCACTCTGCTCCTGTTCCCGATGCTCTTCATCCTTGGCCCTGCGATGAAGCTTCTGCCCTGACAAGGTCTATCTTATCACGAGAACGTGCGGGCGGCCGTCCGCCGCAATGGTCACGGCCGCTCTGCCGCCTTCGCGTTTGAATGCGCCTGCCGGTAGCGGCCGTCCGTCCAGTTCGGCGGCGGAAGCCTTGCGCGCCTCTATCTCGAAGGACCAAAGCGCCCCGGCGGGCGCATAGGAACCCTCGCAGGCGGTCTCGATCCTTATCGCGCCCGCGCCGCCGGTTACCTTTACGCGCGTGCGGCGGTATACCCCGGAGGCGTAGCCGGTGGTCTCTCCATCGTCCTCGTACAGGACCCCGGACGCCGCGCCGTTCTCGTCCGGGTATATTTTGAAAGTTACCGGAGGGACCGGTATTTCTCCCGTGTGCTTCATCTCCGGCCAGAACGGCACGACCGCTCCGGCCCTGACGTACAGGGGGACCGTTTCCAGCGGGGCCTGCGCGTCGATCGTCGTTCCGCCCTTAAAGCGTTTTCCGGTCCAGAAGTCGTACCATTCTCCGGCCGGCAGGTACACTTTACGCTGCGTCCGCCCTTCCGCCAGCACGGGGGCCACAAGGATGTCCGAGCCCGCCATGAACTGGTCGTTCATGTTCAGCGTGTTACGGTCTTCCTGGTAATTGAGCACCAGCGGACGCATTACCGGCAGTCCGGTCTCGTGAGCCTGGGCGAAAGCCGTATAGAGGAACGGGAGCAGCCTGTAGCGCAGCTTCACGTATCCGCGCACGATGTCCCTGTAATAGTCCGGCAGCCGCCATGGCTCGCTGTCGTATCCCCCCATATCCTTGTGGTTCCGGAAGAACGGCGTCAGGAAATTGACCTGGTACCACCGGGTCATTAGTTCCGGGGTCGGGCGTCCCATGGTGAATCCGCCCAGATCGCTGCCTACGAAGACCTCCCCGGAAAGGCCCATGTTCGCCAGCATCGGGATGCTGAGCGCCATGTCCGCCCAGTCGCTCACGTTGTCCCCGGTCCAGGCGGCGGCGTAGCGCTGTATGCCGGCGTAAGCGGCCCGGGTGAGCACGAACGGCCGCTTTCCCGGGCGCAGGCGCTGCAGTCCTTCGTAAGTGGCCTTGGCCATGAGAAGCCCGTAGACGTTCCGGTTCCTGTCGTGGCCGGTGTTCCCGCCCCCGTCGTGGTAGACCACGTCCCCTTTCTTAAGTCCGTCCGGATCGTCGAAATCCGCCGGCTCGTTCATGTCGTTCCAGATGCCGGCCACGCCGTTGTCGGTGTAGGCGCGCAGCAGGTCCCCCCACCAGCGGGAGGCGTCCGGCAGGGTGTAGTCGGTGAACACGGACTTGCCCGGCCATACCCGCCCCGTGGCCAGGCTGCCGTCCTTTTTCCGGAGGAAATATCCGTTCCTGACCCCCTGCTCGTATACGTAGTAATGTTCTTCCTGCGGACCGAGCTCCGGCCTGGCCCTGGCGGGGGCTTCCTTGGCGGCCGGCTGGTATTTAACGCCCGGGTCAACTATCGTCACTACCTTCACTCCCTTCGCGGCCAGGCCGGACGTCAGTCGCGCCGGATCGGGGAAGCGTTCCGGGTCCCAGGTGAAGACCCTGTAGCCGTTCATATAATTTATGTCCAGGTACAGGACGTCGAGCGGTATGTCGTCCGCCCGGTATTTGTCCGCGATGAATTCCGCCTGCCTGTCCGGAGCGTAGCCCCAGCGCGATTGCTGGTTGCCGAGGGCCCATAGAGGCGGCATAGGCATCCGTCCGGTAAGTTCGGTGTAGCGTCCCAGAACTTTCTTCATGTCCGGGCCGTAAAAGAAATAGTAATCCAGCTCCCCGGTCTCCGCCCAGAACGCCGCGTATTCGCTGGAACCGTGGCCGAGGTCGAATCCGGTCCTTCCGGTGTTGTCCAGGAAAATGCCGTAGGCCGAGCCTTTCTCCAGTCCGATGTAGAATGGTATGCTCTGGTAGACGGGGTCCCGGCCCTCGGTATAGCCGTAAGTGTCGCTGTTCCACATAGTGAACGAGCTGTGCCTGTGGTCCAGCCGGGACGCCTTTTCGCCGAGACCGTAGAAGTGCTCCTCGTAGCCGAGAGCTTTGATCGCGCCGGCCCGGCCGCCGGACCCGTAGGACATCGGCCTGGCGTCGGAGCATATCGCCCTGCCGCTCTTCGGGTCCCGGAATTCGATGAGGAACGGGGAACGTTTGACCGCCACCTCCAGCTCGGACGTGGCCAGGATTATCTCTTTTTCAGTTTCCTTTACCGACCAATCCGGGGCTTTCCACTCGGTCTTATCCAGCGCCCAGGACCTTCCGGCCGGAGGCAGCGGTTTAGTGAAAGAGGCCCGCACGCGCGCCAGGTCCGGCGCCAGCAGGTATATCCTGGCCTGGGATCCGTCGGCACAGTTCAGTGTTATACCGTCCGCGTTCCTGGAGTAGCCGGAAACCGGTCCGGCCGGGGTCATCGAGAATATGTCCGCCGCCGCGCGCGGCGGCGGCAGAAGGGCGAGGGCCGCGGTCAGAAGAACAGCTTTTATTCTCATAATGCTCCTGCGCCGCTCGCCCTGCGGGGCGGGGACGGCGGGCGTATCCCGGGATTCAGCGGCCGGCCGCTTCAGCGGCGCCGTATACGGCGCTTCTGGAAAGGTAGCCGCTGTCTATAAGGACCTTGCCGAGGTTGTTCCTGTCCACCGCCACGGTTTCCAGCAGCAGGGACGGAACGTCCATTTTACCGTTAGGCATCGTCGCGTTAGACGGGGCCCTGCCGCCGGATGCGAGGTTCATGGCCGCGCCGAAAGCGGCGGAGGCGAGCTGGCGGGTATCCTTGAAAACGGTCATGGACTGGGTCCCGGCGATTATGCGCCTGGCCGCTTCGGCGTCGGCGTCCTGTCCGGTGACAGGGACCTTTCCTGCCAGGCCGTAGAGGGCGAGAGCCTGTATCGCGCCTCCGGCCGTGCCGTCGTTCGGGGCCAGCACGGCCTGGACGTTCCTCCCGTTGGACGCCAGCGCCTCTGCGACGAGGTCCCTCGCCGCTCCGGGGAGCCAGTCAGGAACGGGGCGGTCCATGACTATCCGTATGTCCCCCCTTTCGATCAGGGGTTTAAGAACGTTCATCGCGCCCTGGCGGAAGAGCGGAGCGTTGTGGTCGGTATGCGCTCCAGCCAGGACCACGTACCCGCCTTTAGGGGCTAGTCTGGCCAGGTAGCGGGCCTGCATCTCTCCTATCTTCAGGCTGTTGAAGGATATGTAGAGGTCCACGTGCGCGTTAAGGATCAGGCGGTCGTACGCTATCACCTTGACGCCTTTGCTCGCGGCTTTTTCCGCCACTGCCGACATAGCGCCCGATTCGTGCGGGGCCAGGATCAGGACGCTTATGCCCTGGTCCAGGAGCTCCGAGCACTGGGCCGTCTGCCGGTCCGTGTCGTTCTCCGAGACCTTTACGAGCAGCTCGACCCCCAGTTTCCCGGCTTCGGCGCGCAGCTGTTCCAGGTCCCTGACCCAGCGCTCTTCGCGCTGCGTGGGTATGGACAGGCCTATCTTTATGGCGCCGGCCGCGCCGTTGGTCCCGTCCCCTCCGCAGCCGGAGAGCAGGCAGGCGGCAAGAAAGCAGGCCGTTATTAGAGAATTTCTGGACATAAGTAAGCGGTCCCCAGAGTGATTCTACCTCTTTAGCGCTCAGTTCCGCCAGCGGGCGCCGTCCAGGCAAGAAAAAGACCCCGTTCCGCAACGGGGTCCTTTCCCGGGCGGGTCTGTTCAGTTCAGCGACAGTTGCGCGCCCCGCTTCAGTGCCTTGACGTTGAGCTCGATAACTTCCGGCTTGAGCTTCTTGTAGACCTTCGGAAGCGCCTTCGTTATCGCTTCTATGGATACCGCGCCGGTGGCGGCGGCGAAGGCCCCGAGGGCGACCATGTTCATGATCTTGGCGTTGCCGAGCTCTCCCGCTATCTCGTTGCAGGGGACGCACAGCACTTTTATGTCCTTGCGGGCCGGCCTGGAATTGACCAGCGAAGCGTTGATTATGAGCAGGCCGCCGGGTTTTACCATGGGCTCGAACTTCGCGAGCGAGGGCTCGTTGAAGACTATCACGGTATCCGGGGAGGAGACTATCGGGGTGGTGACCTCGTCGGACGATATCACTACCGAGCAATTGGCGGTGCCGCCCCTCATCTCGGCGCCGTAAGCGGGAAAGAAGCTGGCTTCCTTGTTCTCCAGCATTCCCGAATACGCCAGCAGAACCCCCGCGGATATGACGCCCTGGCCGCCGAAACCTGAAATGCGTATGCCTTGGTACATGTGCTTATCCCTCCTTACCGCTGTTCCTGTTTCAGCGCGTCCTTGTAAACCCCGAGCGGGAACACTTTCATCATGTCGTCGTTGATGAACTTGGTCGCCTCGGACGGATTGTCCAGCCTGGTGCCCCAGTTGGTCGGACACATTGACAGGATCTCCACCATCGAGAACCCCTTGCGGTCGATCTGGCACTGGAAGGCCTTCTTGATCGCGGCCTTGGTCTTGAGCACGCCCGGGGCGGTATGGACCGAGGTCCTCTCAAGGTAGGAGGCTCCGTCTATCGTGGCCAGGAGCTCGCTCATGCGTATCGGATATCCGGCCTGTTCGGCGGCGCGCCCTCCGACGCAGGTGGTGGCCTTCTGCCCTATGAGGGTGGTGGGCGCCATCTGCCCTCCGGTCATGCCGTATATGGCGTTGTTGACGAAGATGACGGTTATGTTCTCCGAGCGTATGGCGGCGTGCACTATCTCGGCCATGCCGATCGAAGCCAGGTCCCCGTCGCCCTGGTACGAGAAGACTATCGCGTCCGGCCTGCAGCGCTTGATCCCCGTGGCCTCCGCCGGTCCGCGTCCGTGCGGACCCTGGATCATGTCGCAGTTGAAGTAGGTGTCCGCGAAGACCGCGCAGCCCACCGGGGCCACGCCTATGCAGCGGGACCGTATGCCGAGCTCGTCCATGACCTCCGCCGTTACGCGGTGGATGATGCCGTGGCCGCAGCCCGGGCAGTAGTGCATCGTCTGTTCAGTGAGGGACTCCGGTCTCTTATTGAGCAACTGCATATTCTTTGGCTCCTTTTTTCACTATGCGCTCAAGGGTATCGTATACTTCCTCGGCGGTGATAACGGCGGCGCCGGGTTTGGCGTGCAGGTTCACTTCGGCGCGGCCGCCGATGGACAGCTGGACGTCCTCCACCATCTGTCCCAGGCTCATTTCCACCACGAGGAACTTCTTGATGCGGCCGGAGAGTTCGGCCAGGCGGAGCTTGGGGAAGGGCCACAGGGTGATCGGCCTGAAGAGGCCGACCTTGAGCCCTTTTTCGCGGGCCAGCTTAATGGCGGCCAGCGATACCCTGGCCGAGGTCCCGTAGGCGACTATGGCGATCTCGGCGTCGGCGAGCATTTTCTCCTCGTATAAAACCTCGTTCTTTTCCAGCTCACGGTAGCGCGCGACGCGTTCCATCACCATTTTCTCAAGGTAGCCCTCGCGCAGATCGTAGGATTTGACTATGCGCTTGGTCCGGCCTTCGCCGATACCGAGAGCCCAGGAAGGCTCCGGCAGTTTCGAGGGGTCGACCTCCGGGGCGGTGAACTGGACCGGTTCCATCATCTGTCCGATGATGCCGTCGGCGAGGATCATGGCGGGCACGCGGTATTTGCTGGCCACTTCGAAGCATTTATGCGGGAAGTTGGCCATCTCGCTGACGCAGTTCGGGGCCATGACGAAGGTGCGGTAGTCCCCGTGTCCGCCTCCGCGGGTCGACTGCCAGTAGTCTCCCTGCGCACCGGCTATGTTGCCGAGGCCAGGGCCGCCCCGCATGACGTTGGCTATCAGCAGCGGCAGGTCGGCTCCTGCGCAGTAGGAAAGTCCCTCCTGCTTCAGGCTTATGCCAGGGCTGGAGGAGGAGGTCATGCAGCGCTTGCCGGTAGCGGCCGCTCCGTAGATCATGTTTATGGCCGAAACTTCGGATTCGGCCTGGACGAAAGCTCCGCCCGCCTGTCCCATCCTCCAGGACATGTATTCCGGCACTTCGTTCTGCGGGGTTATGGGGTAGCCCGCGAAAAACCTGCATCCGGCCCTTATCGCCCCTTCGGCGAGGGCCTCGTTGCCTTTCATCAGTATCTTTTCGGCCATGTTGAGCGGCTCCTTTAGGTCTATTTGTACACTTTGATGGCCAGGTCGGGGCAGATGCGCGCGCAGCTCTGGCACGCTATGCAGCAGCCTTCCTTGGCGTCTTTGGCCGGATAATATCCGGTCGAGGAGAATTTGTCGGATCTCTCTATGCACTTCTTTGGACAGACCTGTATGCAAAGGTAGCATCCTTTGCACCTGTTCACTATCACTTCCATCTTTGGCATGTTTCCTCCGCTCCAGGCGGGCGGGCGATAGTCCGGCGGGGCTGCGCGTGGACCGTTGCGGTCGAGTCGGGCTGTCGCTTGGTGCTGAATCTACCCGCTGAGAAAAGTATATCAAAAACAAGGCGGACATAACACCCCGCATCCGCACATCCGCCCCTGAATATTCTTCTTTTGCTGCCCTCTGCCTCCAGCGACAGGCCCATGTTTTATTGTCATCCGCAACCAGGGTCCGCGGGGCCTGTCAGGGGCCCGGAACGCGGAACCGGCGTCGCGTACACCGTACGCGCGCCTGCGTTCCTCGGCCTCC
>JAKLEK010000067.1 GCA_022703115.1 Elusimicrobiota bacterium | reverse complement strand
GCCGCGGCACTCCCGTGCCGCGCCCTCCGTTCCCGGCGCAGAAGGGATTGTGGGGGGAGCCCACGGTCATCAATAACGTGGAGACTTTCGCCAACGTCGGCCCCGTCATGCTGAAGGGCGCGGCGTGGTTCTCTTCCATAGGCCCGGAGGGGAGCAAGGGCACAAAGGTTTTCGCGCTGGCCGGCAAGGTCAGGAACACCGGCCTGGTCGAAGTGCCAATGGGCACCACGCTCCGGCAGCTCATATTCGGCCCCGGCGGCGGGATGCTGCGAAGGAACATAGGTTTCAAGGGCGTTCAGATCGGCGGTCCCTCCGGGGGATGCCTGCCGGAAAGCCTTCTGGATACGCCCATCGATTACGAGTCCATCAACAGCACCGGCGCGATCATGGGATCGGGCGGTATGGTGGTGATGGACAAACTGACCTGCATGGTGGACATGGCCAGGTTCTTCCTTGAATTCACCGTTTCCGAATCCTGCGGCAAGTGCGTGCCGTGCAGGCTGGGCCTGAAGCGCATGCTGGAAGTTCTGGAAAGCGTCTGTGCCGGAGAAGGCCGGCCGGAACACCTGGATTTCCTGCGGGAGATGGCGCCGGCCGTGAAGGATACCGCGCTCTGCGGGCTGGGGAACACCGCCCCCAACTCGGTGCTGACCACCCTGAAGTATTTCCCGGAAGAATATAAGGAACATATAGAGGACAGGAAGTGCCGTTCCTCCGCCTGCACTGCGATGGTGAAGTTCGAGGTGGACGCCGGAACGTGCGTGAAATGCGGCCGCTGCGCCGCCGTGTGTCCGGCCGGGGCCGTTAAATGGCGGAAGCAGGAACGCGCTTCCATCGACAAGTCGAAATGCATAAAGTGCAAGGCCTGCATCGGCGTGTGTCCGACCATGGCCATAAGATGATGAAACTTACCATAGACGGAAAAGCGGTGGAGGCCAGGGCCGGGGAGACCGTGCTGGAGGCGGCTCTCCGGGCCGGGATATACATCCCCAATCTCTGCTATCATCCGGACATCCCTCCGATAGGCGCCTGCCGTTTATGCGTGGTGGAGATAGACGGAGTGCGCGGCGTGCCGGCTTCCTGTACCACTCTCGCCAGGGACGGCATGGTCGTCCGGACCGATACCGGCCGTCTTCGTGAACTGAGAAAGAACATATTGTGGCTCATATTCAGCGGTTATCCCGGGGCCCCGGAGCGCGCCTCGCAGCTGGAAAAGGTGGCCGATTGGGTCGGCGCGAAGGACCTGCTGCCCGGCTTCGTCCGGAAGGCGGGCGGAACTCCCGCCGCCGTAGAGGAACCGTTCATCATCAGGGACCTGGATAAATGCATCCTTTGCGGCCGCTGCGTCCGGATGTGCAGGGACGTAAGGAAGACCGGGGCGATAGGCCTCATCAACCGGGGCGTTAAGGCCGTTATCGGCACCGGCGGCGGAAAGCCTCTCAAGGACGCCGGCTGCAAGTTCTGTCTGGCCTGCGTGGAGGTCTGTCCTTCCGGCGCGCTGCGCGACAGGACGGGTTTTGAGGAGAAGGACCGCGAGAAGGAACTCCTTCCCTGCTCCAGCACGTGCCCTGCGGGCATAGACATCCCCCGCTACGTAAGACTTATAGCCGAAGGCCGCTATCAGGACGCCCTGGAGGTCATCAGGGAGAAGGTCCCATTCCCCCTGGCGCTGGGTTACGCGTGCAATCACGCCTGCGAGGAGGTTTGCAGGCGCGGCCGCCTTAACGCGCCGATGTCGGTGAAGGCGCTGAAGAGGTTCGTGGCCGAGAGGGATTCCGGCAGGTGGCGTTCCAAGCTGGCGATAGCTCCGGATACCGGCAGGAAAGCCGCGGTGGTCGGTTCCGGCCCGGCCGGCCTGACCGCCGCCTGGTACCTGCGTCTGGCCGGACACGCCGTCACCGTTTTCGAGGCGCTGAGCGAGCCCGGCGGCATGATGAGGAGCGCCATCCCGGCCTATCGCCTGCCGAGGAATATCCTGAAAAAAGAGATATCCGAGATAGAGAGAATAGGCGTGAGGATCGAGACCGGCGCGCGGGTCGAGTCCCTGGACGGACTTTTCGACAAGGGGTTCGACGCCGTTTTCGTGGCCACCGGCGCCCCGGCCGGTTCCAAAATGGGCGTCCCCGGTGAGGACGATCCGCGGGTCCTGGACGGCATAAATTTCCTTCAGGCGGTCAGTTTCGGCCACAAGACGGATATCAGAGGGGAAGTGCTGGTGGTCGGCGGCGGCAATGTGGCGATGGACGTGGCCAGGACCGCACTTCGCTCCGGAGCCGGCAAGGTGACCGTGCTGTACCGCAGGACCCGCGGCGAAATGCCGGCCCTGCGCGAAGAAGTGGACGAAGCGGTCAAGGAAGGCGTGAAGTTCAGCTTCCTCACCGCGCCGGAAAGGATCGTTCAGGCCGGAAAGAAATTGAACGTGGAATGCGTCCGTATGGAGCTCGGGGAGCCGGACGCCAGCGGACGGCGCCGGCCTGTGCCGGTAAAAGGCGGCAACACTTTCATTAAGGCCGACCGGGTGATAACCGCCATCGGCCAGGTGCCCGCGGTCCCGGCCGGTTTCGCTTTGGCCACGGATAATAAGAGCCGTGTCGTAGCCGACGCGGCCACCACGGCCTGTGCCAGGAAAGGCGTTTTCGCCGGCGGAGACGCCGTGAGCGGTCCGGCCTCCATAATCGAGGCCATCCAGGCCGGCAGAAAGGCGGCGTCGGCGATGGACAGGTACCTGGGCGGGACCGGGGTCATAGACCGTGAATTCGTGGCGCCGGAAGCGGCCGGAGGCTGTATCATGCGGGAAGAGGGGTTCTGCGGACGCGAAAGGGCCGCCATACCCGAGCTTCCAGTCTCGAAGCGGCGCGGTAATTTCGACATGGTCGAGTGCGCTTACCAGGAAAAAGACGCTTTGCGCGAGGCCGGCCGCTGCCTGAGATGCGAACTGCGGCTTAAGATATCCAAAGCTCCGGAGCCGCCGTCCTCGGGAAAGAAATGAGCCCTTTTCCTGCGGCCCGGTTTCTCTACATCCCTTCGATCTCGGCAAGACGCTTCTGAGCGGCCTCAGGCCCTATAATTGTCTGCCCTCCTCTATCTACAGGATGGGTCTTCCGCTGGCGCCGGGCCGCCACGGCCCGCGTTCCCATCCAGGCCGGTCACACGTACATCTGCGCGTCTGCGGCACGGCCGCGGCGCCTTCGACCCTCAGGGCGGCTTCCTTTTGCCGGTAAAGTTGATATAATATAAACGATTTTCTATGAAGAGGACGCTCTGTATCCTTTCGGTTATTTTTTTCCTCGCGCGGGGCCATGCGCCCGCGGCCGAATTTTCCGATTCCGGCTCGTCTTTTTCGGTGGATTTCCCTTCAGGATGGAAGTCGGGCAAAAGCGACGATCCGTCGATGGTCCTTAAACTGGAGAAAGGCAGGTCCTTCTTCGAATTCTCCAAGCTGGATTCCGAGCTGAGCGATTATTATCTGAAGGCCCGCGTGAAAGAGCAGGCGGATTCGCTGCGCGGCAAGGGCAACACAATCTCCGGTGAAGTGCGCCAGGCTTCCACGCACGGCGGCGCCGCGGTGTATTATACCGACTACGAATCCGTGGACGCGCATGTCTACACGGCTTTCTTCACTCACAACGGATTCTCGTACGCCATCTCGGCCAGCGGCCTCCCTTCCGATGAGTTCCGGGGGATAGTCTCCACTCTGCGGAAACATGGAGAGAAGATAGAGGCGCCGAAGCCCAGGAAGATACGGGTCGCCCATAGACCGCGCATGGAGGAGACCGTCGGTTACCTGATCCTCGAGGACTCAGTCCCCGCCGCCGCTCAGCCGGTATCCGTCGCCACGGCGGCGCCTTCCCACGCGGGACAGGAGGGGATGGAGGCCCTGGCGGAGGCTGAACTGCAGCGCGCGGAAGAGGAGAAAAGGGCCGCATCGGAGTCGGCCTATAAGACGCCGCGTTCCCCGTTCATTACCCGCAGCCCCCTGGATTTCCGGGTCTGGTCGCTCCTGATAATCATCTGGATGTCCGGAGCCTTGTGGGCCAAGGGCCGCGCCGGTAAGATACCGAACCCGAAGCTCTCCGCCCCGCCGAAGGACGTGCCGCCGGACTTTTTCTTCCCTTTCATCATCTCCCGGGCGAGCACCGTCAAGGAGGTCTTCTACAGCGTGCTGACGCGGCAGAAGCAGAGGCTTCAGGCCGTGTTCAATTCCGAGCACGATATATATCTGGCTTCCGCCGTCTACGCCTGTCTCCTTTTCCACCTTTTCTGGAGCCTGGTCTCATATCTGGGCCATGGCGATATCGTTTCCGGAGCCCTCCTGTCCGTGCCGGGAGGAAGCTTATGGGCCTCGATCCCAGAGCTCATCTTCGTCGCGCCGCTGGTGGCGGGGATCGCGGTCTATTTCAATCAGAAACAGGTCCTGCGCATGTACGATTCCTCTTCCAACCTCCTTATGGAGGTAAAGCAGGAAGCTTCCGGCTGTCTTATACGCGACGGGCAGGGTAAGGAGGTCGCGCGCGTGGTCAGGACCGGCGGCATGTCCGGAAGGGCCTGGAGCTTTACCGATACCGATAATCAGGTGGTGTTCACTATCAAGGACGAACAGCCAGGGCTGCACGTTTTCAGGATGCTTTTCGGGAATATGGGAGGGGCGCTGCGTTCCAGGTACGGGATATTCGCTTCGGAAGAGCGCAGGGCCGGGTTCGTCCTGCTGGACCCCTCCTCCAACGACAGGTTCCAGATACACCTGGATTTCGCCTTCGCGCGCCTCGCTCACCCGGCGCAGATACTCGCCCTGGCGCTGTACATAATGTCGACCGAAAAAGAGCCGCTCTACCCCTGGGCTTAGGAACAGCCAACACGATGAAACCGGAAATGCTTTACGGCGTCAATACCGCCGAAGAAATACTGAAAAGCGGCAGGCGAAAAGTCTTTAAACTTTACGTTTCCGACCGCTCTTCCGGCGGAAGGGCCCGGGAGATAGTGTCCGCGGCCAGGAAGGCCGGCTGTCAGGTCGAGTTCCTCAATCCCCGCGTGCTGGACCGCATGTCCGGCGGGGGTAATCATCAAGGCGTTATCCTGGAGGTGGAACCCGTCAGGACGCTTTCCCTGTCCGAAGCTCTGGCCAGGGTGAAAGAACCAGGCAGAACCGTATGGGCCGGGCTCGACGGGATCACCGATCCGATGAATCTGGGCGCTATCATACGGAGCGCGGCATGTTTCGGGATCTCCGCGATCGTCCTGCCGGAGCGCCGCGCGGCCGGGATCACTCCCGCCGCGCAGAAAACGGCGTCGGGGGCGATAGAGAGGGTGGATATAGTCCAGGTGGGCAATCTGAACCAGGCGGTGCTCGAACTTAAAAAGAGGAATTTCTGGGTATACGGGGCGGATATGAAAGGGAAGCCGGTCACGCAGGTGGATTTCGCGTTCCCGGTCTTCCTGCTCATCGGTTCCGAGGGCGACGGCCTGCATCTGAAGACCCGGGAGCATTGTGACGAACTGCTCTCCATCCCGCAGAAAGGCGGCGTCGAAAGCCTGAACGCCTCGGTCGCGGCCGGGGTCCTGTTCTACGAGATCTCCAGGAAGTTCTAACAGTCTGCTGAAAAACCCCACTCAGATGTATTTTGAGCCGATTTTTCATCCGAGCCGACGCGACGCGAGACGAGCATTCTCGAAGAGAGACTGTAAGTCGAGCGGCGCCAAGGCGCAGGCAAAAAGCGGCCAAAAGACGCTGAAAGGGGGTTTTTCAGCAGACTGCTAACCGTTCCCCCGGCGCGGCCCGGTTCTCTCCTCATGTGCGGCTTTTTTCCGTAAGCTCTTCGGATATCTCCATAAGGTCCTGTTCGTTTATCTTCCCCGGCTTGTCGAGCAGAAAGACCAGCCTAAGGTCCCCGTTCCAGGCGCTTTCCGCCGAAAGCCTGCCGGCCGTAAGTCCGCGCCAGCGGAATTCGTAGGAATCCGGTCCGCGTCCCGGATCCGCCGGTTCCCAGGCCAGGCGCCGGTAAACGAAGATCCTTTCCCCGTCCGCGCGCACGGCCTTGAACCCCCCGCATATCCATCCGTCAATCCTCCATGCCATGACCCCTCCCCGCCTCCGGCCTCTTCCCGCCGGAAGGTCAGTTCTCCGGCCCTGGGCTCGCCGCCTTGAGCGCGCCGATATCGGTCCCCGTCGGCCGCGGCGCGAACTCGAGTTCCAGAAGGAGCGCGATATCTCCGTCCGGCCCTTCGCGGCGCAGGGCCAGAGCGCCGGAAAGAACTCCGCCGAACAGAGAGAATCCCCCGAGAGCCATGTGTTCCTTCATGTTGGTCCTCCTGGCGCCGCCGTGTTCCCGAGTAATAGCGTAGCGCCCGGACGCGACACCCTCCTGTCGCGTCCGTCTTGACAATGTCTCCGTTTCGTTGGGATAATAGCGAAGGAGCGCGATATGGCGGCCGCAGGCCGCCTCCGTCCGCGGCCAGGACCGTTGAGGAAGATGAAAGCGTAACTCATATGAAATTCTATATGTATATGCAGGAAAAGGTCATCGGGCCTTACGATAAGGAAGAGATCGTCGGGCGGTTCGGAGGCTTATCAAAGGACGCGCTTATCTGCCGCGCGGATAAATACGAGGGCGGGTCAAGAAAGTGGCGCTTCGCCGACCAGGTTCCGGAACTCTCAGCCTGCGTGAAACGGGAAATATCCGAGCCTCTGCCGGCCGCCGAAGAGACCGATGCGGGAGAACGGGCGCTTTCGCTGCGCATCCTTTCCACGGACGACGATCCGCATATACGCGAGCTCTTGTGGCACATGCTGTGCGACGCCGGCCATGCCGTGGAGTTCGCCAGGGACGGGGAGGAGGTCTTCAAGCGTCTTGGGGAGAAGAGGTACGATCTGGTGATCCTGGACGTGAACATGCCCAAGATGAACGGTTACAAGGTCTCGGAGCTTATACACAAGAAAATGCCGAATCCGCCCAAGGTCTTGATCTTTACCGGCCGGGAGCTGCAGAAGGAGCGTCTTCAGTTCGTGTGCTCCGGGGCTGACGCCATCCTGAATAAAGGGGTGGACAACGACAAGCTGATCAGGACCATAGAGGGCCTTTTTCCCGGGGACAGGGGGCGATCCAAAACGTCCGGTCCGGATAGGATGCCCGGTTTGAGGGCATTTCAGGAGCCGCCATCCCGGCCGTCTCAGGCCGCGGTTCAAGCGTCCGCTCCGCCAGCGCCGTCCGTCGCTTCGGCTCCGGCGGCGCTTTCCGAGGTCCGGCCGGCGGCTCCGTCCGCCGCCCCTTCAGCGCCGGTCCCGCTCCCGGCCGGTAAACCCGTCGTCCCGGACGTCAGGCCGGCCGCCGCCTCGGCTCATGCAGCCCCGGCCGCGCCGGCGGTCCAGGTCCAGGCCGCTCCGAAAGCGCAGCCCCCGCTCATGGATACGGGGCGGCTGATGCCGGAGGCGGTTCCGGTAGTAAAGCCGGCCGTAGGCAAAGAGCCGCCGTCCGCCCCCGACATGAACATGCTCATGGGGCACATAGATCTGGAGTGCGCCCGCCTGGAAATGCAGTTCGAGAAATATGCGCTGAAACTGCTTGAGGCCAACAGTGAGGCCGCCGGGAAACTTCAGGCCGAATGGCGGCGGATGCGGACTTTCACCGTCTATACGCTGGTCCTGCTTCTGGCGGCCTTGTCGCTGGCCGTCTTCTTCCGCTGAGCGCCGCGGGGGGCCGCCTGCCTGGTCTTCCTCAGGTACCTTTCCACCCGGGAACGTATCTCTTCTCTCAGTTCCTCCGGTTCCAGCACCTCTATATCCGGTATCCAGTTCAGTATGGTCGGGATCGCTTCCATGAGCTGGGCCAGTCTTGACCCCACTTCAACGGAGCCGTCGGGA
>JAKLEK010000066.1 GCA_022703115.1 Elusimicrobiota bacterium | reverse complement strand
CTATGTCGTCCACATAGACGACCATTTTGGACTGCTTCTTTCCGTCCTCTTTTCCGGCCCATTCCTCCAGCACCAGGTGTCCTTCCACATAGACCTGCTGGCCCTTGCGCAGGCTCTTCTCGGTCAGGTCCGCCAGTTTACGGCCGGACTCGCGGTTGAAGGCCTTGAGGTCCACCCACACGGGGACCTCTTCCCACTGTCCGCTCTGCTGGTTCTTGCGGCGGTTATTCACCACAAATCCGATATTGGCCACCTTACCGCCGTTGCTGAATTCCCTGACCTCCGGGTCGCGGGTCAGACGTCCGATAAGCATGACCTTGTTCAAGTTAGCCATATGATTTCTCCTGCGATATAGAGCAGACCTAAGACCTGCACGCCTACTCTACCAGTTTTCGTCCGGCTTTTCAATTCAACTTCCTTCACTGAAATCATACCAGCTAAGCCCGACACCCTCCTGTCGCGCCCGCGCCCGGTCACCCGGTGGCCGCTCCGGTCCTACTTGCCATAATTCAAATATAGCTATTAGCTAGTGGCTTGTAGCAAGTGGCTATTAGCCAATAGCTACTAGCTGATAGCCGTCATTTGACAGGACCACGGACACCGGACGCGGCGGCTACAGTCGGGGGATGTTCTTCTTCAGATAATCCAGCAGCTTCCTGTGGCGCCCGAGACCCGCTCTTCCCGCTTTCTGGTAAGCGTAAAAGTTATCCTCCAGCAGTTTCAGATGCGGGAATACGTTCACCAGCCGCTTGTCCTGCAGTTCCTTCTCCACGCAATACCTCGGCACGAAACCCACCCCCAGCCCTTCCAGGGCCGCGTTGATGATCGCCCGGATATGCGTCATCTCGGTGACGCTGGAAAATTCCGGCCGCCCCCCCGCCGGCAGGGCGTTAAGGAAATTCCCCCACCACTTGGCGCTCTTGTCTATAGAAAGCACTCTGCACCTAGAAAGGTCGCCGGGCGAGCGGATCCCGCGGCGCTTCACGAACTCCCTCACCGCTATCACCACGTACTCCTCCCGGAAAAGCGGGGTCTTCTCCAGCCCCTCGGCGTTATGATTCTTGCAGTCTATGATTATGTCCAGCTCGTCCTTCAGGAGCGGCCGGAGGAGTTCGTGGTCGAAGCGGAAATCTATCTGTATCCCGGGATCGCTCTCCATAAAGCCTTTCAGGAACTTGACCAGCTGCGTCGTCCCGAACTCGACCGTCGCCCCCAGCTTTATGGCCCCAAGACTGCGCCCCTCGGCGGCGGACATCCCCTCCTCCGCCTTTTCCAGCGCGTAAAAGACGGTCTCACAGGCCCGATAGAGTATCTTCCCGGACTCGCTCAGTGATAACCTGCTTCCGGTCCTCTTGAAGAGTTCCCCTTTCGCGCTCCTCTCCAGCTTGGCCACGGCGTGGCTGACCGCCGACTGCGTCACGCACATCTTTCTCGCGGCCTCGCTGAAATTAAGCGTCTGCGCCACGTTGAAGAACGCCCTCAATTGATAAAGGTCCAGAGACATAACCCTCCCGGCGTCATGAGCCATATTCATATCTGGTATGAACATTATGAATTATATTAATAACCGGCCGCGTGGTACAATATATCAGGCAATATCGCATCTTACCGGAGAACATTATGAACACCATATTTCAGGTCCCCGCCCCGGTCAACGACCAGCCGCTCGATTACGCCCCCGGCAGTGTCGAACGCGCCGAACTCAAACGCAAACTGGACGAACTGAAGGGCCAGATCCTCGACATACCGCTCATCATCGGAGGAAAGGAAGTGCGCACGGGGAGGACCGTGGACATCTCCTCCCCCCACGACCACCGCAGGGTGATAGGACGCTACCACCGGGCCGGCCCGCGCGAGGTGGAGATGGCCATACAGGCGGCGGCCGAGGCCAGACGGACCTGGCGCGCCATGCCCTGGCACGTCAGGGCGAGCATCTTCCTCAAGGCCGCCGAGCTGCTGTCCACCTGCCGGCGGCAGACCCTTAACGCGGCCACCATGCTGGCCCAGTCCAAGACCCCCCACCAGGCGGAGATAGACTCGGCCTGCGAGCTCTCGGACTTCTACCGATTCAATACCTTCTACGCCGAGCAGATATACAAGCAGCAGCCTTTTTCGCCCAAAGGCTCCTGGAACTACACCGACTACCGGGCGCTGGAAGGGTTCGTCTTCGCGGTCACGCCCTTCAATTTCACGGCGATAGCCGGCAACCTGACCGCGGCGCCGGCCATGATGGGCAACACCGTGGTCTGGAAGCCCGCGTCCACCGCGGTATACTCCGGCTACTTCATAATGCGCCTGCTCCAGGAGGCCGGACTGCCCGATGGGGTCATAAACATGGTGCCCGGCTCCGGCGGAGAAGTGGGAGACCCGGTCATAGACAGCCGGGATTTCATGGGCCTTCACTTCACCGGCTCCACCTCGGTCTTCAACGGCATGTGGTCCAGGATAGTAAACAATTACGGCAAATACCGCGGCTACCCGCGCATAGTCGGGGAGACCGGCGGGAAGGACTTCATCTTCGCGCACGAATCCTGCGACGCCCGCGCGCTGAAGACGGCCATCCTGCGCGGGGCCTACGAATACCAGGGGCAGAAATGCTCCGCGCCCTCCCGCGCCTACGTTCCCGCCTCGATATGGAAGCGGATCAAGAGCGAGCTGGCGGACGAGATAAACGGCATCAAAATGGGGCCGAGCGAGGACTTCTCCAACTTCATGAACGCCGTGATAGACAAGCACGCCTTCAACAACATAAAAGGCTACATTGAGCTGGCCAAGTTCTCCCCGGACACCAGGATCCTGGCCGGCGGGGACTGCGACGATTCCTCCGGCTATTTCATACGCCCGACGCTCATAGAGACATCCAACCCGGCCTACCGCACCATGCAGGAGGAGATCTTCGGCCCGGTGATGACGGTATACGCCTACGAGGATCACAAGTTCGAGGAAACGCTTAAGGTCTGCGACGCCACCTCCCCCTACGCCCTGACCGGGGCCATCTTCGCGCGCGACCGGCAGGCCGTGCAAAAAGCCGCGGACATACTGGAGAACGCGGCCGGTAATTTCTACATCAACGACAAACCGACCGGCGCTGTTGTGGGACAGCAGCCGTTCGGAGGCGCGAGGGCGTCCGGCACTAACGACAAGGCCGGCTCCCAGCTCAATCTTCTGAGGTGGACGTCCCCCCGCACTATCAAGGAGAACTTCATACCGCCCACGGACCACGTATATCCGTTCATGGCGGAAGAGACCGGGAAATAAGGAGGCGGAACATGAGCGAATATATAAAAAAAGCGCTGCAGGCGCTGGACATCAAGGACTCCCAGAGCGGGGTCTGGATCGGCGACCGGCCTCTCCAAAGAAAGGGAGAGATCGTAAAATCCTTTTCCCCCGTGGACGGGAGCCTGATCGGCTCTGTCACCACGGCCGACGCCGCGGCCTACGAAGAGGTCCTGAAGGCGAACACGGAAGCTTTCCTGAAATGGCGCGCGCTGCCCGCCCCCAGAAGAGGCGACATGGTGCGCCAGTTCTGCAACGAACTTCGCGCGGTCAAGGCCGAACTCGGCGCCCTGGTCTCCTACGAGATGGGCAAATCCCGCAGCGAGGGCCTGGGCGAAGTGCAGGAGATGATAGACATCTGCGACTTCGCCGTGGGCCTGTCACGCCAGCTCTACGGCCTGACCATGCACAGCGAGCGCCCGGGACACCGCATGTACGAACAGTGGCACCCGCTCGGAACCGTCGGCGTGATAAGCGCGTTCAATTTCCCCGTGGCGGTGTGGTCCTGGAACACCGCGCTGGCCTGGGTCTGCGGCGACGTCACCGTCTGGAAGCCCAGCTCCAAGGTCCCCCTCTGCGCGGTGGCCTGCCAGCGGATAATCGGCAAGGTGCTGGCCGCTAATGGCCTCCCGGGAGGGATAAGCACCCTCGTCTGCGGGAACCCGGCCGGAGACATGATGAACAACGACCCGCGCGTCCCGCTCATATCCTTCACCGGCTCGACCCGTATCGGACGGAGGGTGGCCGGCATGGTGGCCTCGCGCTTCGGACGCTCCATCCTGGAACTTGGCGGGAACAACGCCATAATAGTCACCGGCGACGCGGACCTTAACCTCCTCATACCGGGCGCGGTATTCGGCGCCGTCGGCACGGCCGGACAGCGCTGCACCACCACCCGGCGGCTCATCGTGCACGAGAGCGTTTACGCCCGGACCATAGAGATGATAAAGAAGGCCTATGCCAAGCTGAGAGTGGGAGATCCGCTGGACGAGCGCAACCACGTCGGCCCGCTGATCGACGTGAAAGCCGTGAAGGAATACCTGGCCGCCATCGAAAAAGCCAAGGCCTCCGGCGCGAAGGCGCTGGTCGAGGGCGGAGTGCTCTCTGGCAAGGGTTACGAAAGCGGCTGCTATGTTAAGCCCTGCGTGATCGAGGCCGGCAACGACATGGAGATAGTGCGCCAGGAAACTTTCGCGCCGATACTCTACGTCATGAAATATTCCTCCATCGAAGAGGCGCTGGCGATGAACAACGCAGTGCCGCAGGGCCTCTCCTCCGCCATATTCACCAATAACATGCGCGAAGCCGAGAAGTTCCTCTCCGTGGAAGGATCCGACTGCGGCATAGCCAACGTCAATATCGGCACCAGCGGGGCCGAGATCGGCGGGGCGTTCGGGGGAGAGAAGGAAACCGGCGGGGGCCGGGAATCCGGCTCCGATTCCTGGAAGGCGTATATGCGCCGCCAGACGAACACCATCAACTACACGGACCGCCTGCCTCTGGCGCAGGGCGTCAAATTCGATCTGGACTGACGCCCCCGCGGGCCGGAGCGGAAGATGCTGGGAACGAAAGCGAACGAAAAACTGTTCTGGAATTCCCGGGCGGCCGCCTATCCCCTTCCTTTCGAGCCAGGGACCCTGTCCCGGACCGAAAGGATCCTCCGGCTGCTGGCCCGCATGGGCGCGGAACTCGGAGGCCGCAGGATACTGGACATCGGCTGCGGCACCGGGATATACTCCCTGCCTCTGGCGTCGCGCGGCGGCTCCGTGCTCGGCGTGGATTCCTCCCCCGCCATGCTCAGGGTCTTCCGCCGCGAGCGACACGAGCGCGGCATAAAGAACGCCTCCTACCTGCTCTCCTCCTGGTGCGATCTGCCGGCCGTGCGCATAGCCGGCCGGTTCGACGTCGCGCTCGCGTCCATGACCATGGCGATAAAGGACGCAGCGGACCTGGTCAAGATGGAGAAAGCCGCCCTGGAACGCTGCGTCTACATCGGCTGGGCCGGAGTGCGCCGCAACGAGCTCATGGAGGCCGTATACCACGGGCACGCCCTGAAGTATAAGGCGCCGTCCGGAGCGGAGGCGGTCCTGCCGGCGCTGCGCGCCATGGGCCGCCGCCCCTCCGTCCGCATCATCAGCGATTCCTGGACGAAGATCCTCTCCCCTGGCGCGGCCCTGGACGAGATAGAGATCGGCATGCGGGTGAACGGCGTAAAGATGAGGAAAAGGTGGACGGCGGAACTCATCAAAGAATTTACAGCGGACGGGCAGGTCAGGCAGCTCACCCGTGTGAAGAAGGCCCTGATAACCTGGCGCCCCTGATCAGCGCCGGGCGGGAAGTCCTGAGCGCAGGGCCCCCAACACTGAAGCCGCCGTTCCCGGATCTTCCGCCTCCCATACCGCGGCCCCGCGCAGCCCCCATCGCTCCCTGACCGCCTCAACAAGCGACTCCCTTACCGTCAGCACTAGCGGCCGGCCGGGCCTTTCCCCGACGAGCCGGTCCAGCGCGGCGGCCCACCCTCCGCCTGAAAGTTCCAAAGGACCGACCTCGTCCACGAAAACCACATCGGCGCCTTCAAGCCCTTCCGCGGACAGGGCCGCCGCGCCGGCCTCCAGGCCGGCCGCGTAAAAGCCGAACTCCCCCGCCGACGCGGCCGCCGGCTTCAGACCGCGCCGGCACAGCGGCAAGCGCCGTCCGGAAGCCAGGTCCACAAGGTCGAAACCGGAGCGTTCGCCGCCTTCCCAGAGACCGACGGCGCAGATCCCGCCCGCTTTTCCTCCGGAGGCGCGCAAACCGCGGGCCAGTTCCATCACGACCCCGCTTTTCCCCGCCCCGCTGGAGCCGGAGATGATATGCACCGGAGGACGGGCCGGCAGGTCCAGGAAGAACGGCGCTCCGGCCACCATCCTGCCTATAACGCCCAACGGGTCCCGCGCGAAGTCCCTGCCGGACGGAAGTCCGGCGATCATTCCCGGCAAGGCGCCGAACGCGTATTCCAGGGTCTCGAACAGCGCTCCTCCGCCGATACGCTCCACAAAGTCCCGCACCGCCCGCCCTTTCAGTTCTCCGCCTAAAGCGGCGAAGGCGGCGGTAAGCAGGACCGCCCTGAAAGCCATATACGCCCCGGCCTCTACGCTGCCCAGAACCAGACCGGCCGAAAGCGCGGCCAGGAAAACCCCGGCCCACAATCCGGCGTGTCCGAACATCAGGCGGACCCGCGGATATCGGCGCGCGCAGAAAAGGCCGTAAAGACAGGCGCCGGCCGCGGTCAGCGGCAGCGGTATCCGGCGGCCGGCGCCTAGCACTAAAACGGAAAATATCGCGTGGAAGAACAGCAGCGCGGTGGAATGCGGGCGAAGCGCGTCTCTCTGGGCCGCGCCGGCGGCCGGCCGAGGCCGCGCTTCGTATCGAGCCCCGGCTTCCTGTTTCACGCACATGCCGGCCGCGGCGGCGGCGGCCCCGGCCAGGAAATAGACGGCGAAAGCGGCCTGCAGGGGAGCCCATACCCCGCCCGCGCCTAACCCCAGACGCGGCAGCAGCCAGCCGGCGCCGCGCAGATAGACGTCGATCATATCCGGGCCGTACAGGATCAGGAGATTGAGCGTTTTCTGGGCCAGGGCCCAGCTCATCGCCAGCCCGCCGCCCAGCAGATACCCAGCGGGGCCTCTCAGCAGCCTCACTCCCAGCTCCGCCAGAGCCCCTTCCATGGCGATAGCGATCATCGGTCCGAATATCACGGCGCTGGGGGATATGGATTTCATCAGGGCGCAGACCAGTCCGGCGCGCCACAGCAGTCCGCGCTCCGGCCACAGGCGATGTCCGGCCACCAGCACGGCTATGCCGATAGCGGTGAGTATCTCCCCGGTGAAAGGCACGCGCACATTGTGAAGGAAGGAACCGAGCACTATCTCGGAAGCGGCCCAGATGCTGCCGATCACGGCCGCCTTCCGCCAGATGATGCCGCCGGAACCGTTCATAACGGAGAGATTATCGAGAACGCGCCGTGGGTCACGCCCTTGACCGCCCGCAGCCCGTCCGCCAGGCGCTGCAAGGCGGCCGGACGCCCGGAGACCGCCGCGGTCACCATTATCCTGCCCCCCCGCAGGAGATGGGTCTGGGCGGAGAGCACGTTCCCGCGTTTTTCGGACAGAAGCGCCTCGATCCGGCGGCCCGCGGCGGATCCGGACGCGTCGTAGACCACTGATATGGTCCCGGCGCATTCCCCTCCCTGCTTCCATTCTTTTTTGACGATAGCCCGGCGTATGAAGTCGGCCATCGCGCGCGACCGGCTCGGGTAGCCGCGCTCCGAAGCCACGGCGTCCAGCCTGGCCAGCAGCCCTTTCTCAAGACAAACTGTGAACCTGTCCAGATCCTTCATCACGCCCCCTTGTTCATACTATTTTACAAATAAATATGAACCCAGGATACGCCGGCCTCCTGTAACGCCCGAGACGTTCACCGTCCCCGGACGACCTCTCTCGAGAACCAGGGATACATGACCGGCAGCACCAGCAGGGTAAGGGCGGTGGAGGTGATCAGCCCGCCGATCACCACGATCGCCATCGGCGCGCGGAAGCTCGGGTCGGCGCCGATGCC
>JAKLEK010000065.1 GCA_022703115.1 Elusimicrobiota bacterium | reverse complement strand
GGGATGTAATCCGCCTGCGATACCTTGCTGCAAAAATAGTCCCGGATATACAGCCTTCTTCCGGGAGGGTTCAGTAGGAGCACTTTCTTCATCTGCGGCCCCTTGCGGCG
This sequence comes from Elusimicrobiota bacterium, assembly GCA_022703115.1. GTDB lineage: Bacteria > Elusimicrobiota > Elusimicrobia > Elusimicrobiales > UBA9959 > YA12-FULL-51-18. The sequence continues at coordinate 7,907 of JAKLEK010000065.1, read as the reverse complement.
GCCGGACCCGACAGGGCCCTTTCTATCGCCTCGAAGACTTCCGCCACGGTTATCAGGGACATGCACCTCGGCTTCTCCCAGTAACAGTGCACCGACTTCCTGTCGTGCACGTTGCAGCAGGGGCTGCAGTCTATGTTCTTGAAGATGACCGTATGCTCCTTTCCCTTCGGCCCGTAGATCGCCGGGGTCTCCGGCCCGAACAGGGAGACCGTCGGAGTCCCCATCGCCACGGCCAGATGCAGCGGTCCGCTGTCGTTGGAGATCACGAGGTCCGCTCCCTCGAACAGTCTCGCCAGCTGCGGAATGCTGACCATGCCGGCCAGGTTCACGGCGCGCGGGTCCCCGACCTCCTTCACTATCGCGTCGACCCCCGGCCGCTCGGATGGGGAACCGACGAAAACGATTGAACGCCCGAACTTCTCCAGCAGCCTCCTGGCCAGCTCAACGAAGTTCTCGTAAGGCCACCTGCGCTCGATCACCAGGTCGCTGGCGTTGACGTTGGCGGCTATGTAGCCGCCCGACACCCCGGCCTTCCCCAGCAGGCCGTCCACGAAGGCCCTGTCCGCCTCCGTGAACCGCGGCCTGGCCATCCTGAGCTCCGGCCTCGCGGCGACCCCTATATAGGTGCCGAGGTTGTAGAAGTTGTCCATGATGTTCCAGTACCTGTTGAAAGGGACCTTTATATTGTGGATATCACCGCGCCAGGCCTCCCAGGCGTGATAGCCGACCCGTATCGGGGAGAAAGTGAAGAACGTGAGCACAGCCGAGAACCTGGTGAAGAACTCGAAATCCACCACCATATCGAACCTGTCCATGAAGAGCCGGAACATGTTCCGCAAAAGACTGGCGGCGAAGGCCAGCCACCCCCTGTCCACGTCCAGATAGCGGACCTCGTCGAAGATCCCGAGCGAAGAGCAGATCTCGCTGTTCCTTCTTGAGGTGAACAGCACGATCCTGGCGCCGGGGAACTCCTCCCTGATACCGGCGATGGCCGGGGAAAGCAGCAGTATGCTGCCCAGCCCCCAGAACTTCATGACCAGGACCTTCCGTATCGCGCCCTTATCTATTTTCGCCGGCTCGCCGGAACCGAACGCCCGTCCGAAAGCCGTGAGGACCACGCAGGCGGCGTAGCCGGCGTACTTGTCCAGGAACTTCATGTGCTTTATCTTCATAAATATCGCCCTCCGCCGGAAGGTCTCAGCCTTTGGTAAGAACGCTCCTGTAGTTCCTGAGCGCGAAAAAAAGCGTGCCGTAGAACCCTCTTTTCTCGCTCCTCACGTAACAGTAGAAGTACACCAGTCCGAACCAGAGCCTGAAGAGAGGGTTCGGAGGCAGCCGCACGAGCGCCTTCACCAGCGGCAGCGTCCACGGCCACAGCACGGCCGTCTGGAAGAACTTGTGCAGGTTCTCGATCCGCTTTATGTCCTTCATGAGCAGGCCCGAACTTATGAAAAAGGACTGCGGTATGTCGTCCGGGGAGAAATCGGGGGAAAGATAGCCCTTCTCCGCGGCGTAACGGGCGAGCTCCGTCCTGGGATAGGGAGAGAAGATGGAACACCACGGATAATCCGCCTTTATGCTCACGTTCATCTCCACCGTCCGGAAAGCGTCCGCCAGCGTCTCGTCCGGAAGGCCGAGAATGTTGTAGGTCCGGAACCTGATGCCGGCCGCGTGCAGGTTCTCCGCCGCGCGGCGGATGGCGGCGTCGCTCAAGCCCTTCTTCAGGACCTCGTTCCTTAGCCGCTCCGAGCCGGTCTCCACTCCGAAAAAGACGACCCTGCAGCCGGCGTCGTACAGCTTGCGGGCGTATTCGGCGTCCGAAGCGGCGACGTCCGCCCTGATCAGGCAGATGAATTCCAGCCCGATCTCCTTCTTGTACATGTCCAGGAAACCGTACAGCCATTCCTTGTTTATGCCGAAAACGTCGTCGCAGAAGTAGATCGTCCGGGGCGCGCAGACCGCTTTCAGGGCTTTCAGTTCCTCGATGACTCCTCCGGCGCTCCTGAAGCGCACGTAGCGCCCTTTGTCGCGGTAAAGCGCCTTCATGCTCTCCTCGAAGCAGAACGTGCATTTATAGACGCAGCCGCGCGAGGTTATAACGCCCTTCACCCCCCCGGGCCCCGCTCCGGGAAGGCCGGCATACAGCTCCCGGTCGCAGAACGGGTAGGAATCCACGTCCGCCCTGAGGCGCCTTATATCGTTGCGCCGGATAGTCCCGCCGGATTTCACGCTGAGGTTGGCGACCCCGGAAAAGTCGCGGCCGGCCGCCATGGCGTCCATCAGCTCCAGGACGGCGTCCTCCCCTTCCCCGCGGCAGATCGCGTCCACCCCGTCCTCTTCGATGAATTCCGGGAAGAAAGTGGTATGGGGCCCGCCGTAAAGAGTGAAGACACCGTGGTCCCTCTTGAGCCGCCTCCCGATGTCCAGCGCCCACCTGTGCTGTCCGGTCATTACAGGGAACGCGGCCACGTCCGGGCGGAAATCCCGCACCGCTTCCGACACCCCGCCGTAATCCTTCCCGGCCACGAGCCGCACGGAATGTCCCGCGCGTTTCAGGACCGCGGATATGTACATCGGTCCCATGAACTCGTATTCGAGGTTCTGAATGAAGAGCAGTTTGGACATCAGCGTTTTCTTTTGGCCTTGCAGTACTCGTAATAGACCGTATCCATGAGGTCGTCGAGCGCCCGGTTCCGGACGGCCTTGAGAAGGCCCGCCGCCATTTTGACCGGGCTCCGGGCCGCGTAGAAAGCCACTTCCAGTATGAAGGAGAGGTTCCTGAGGTTCAGGTAGCCCAGATAGTTCCTGAAAAAGACCTCGTTCTGCAGTTCGGACCTGGCCTTCCTCATCTCCTGCGCGGTGAGCTCGGAGGACATGATCGGCTGGTCGGCCGTGCGGGTATCGTAGGAGAAAAGCTTTTCCCCCTCCTTCACGTTGACCTTATATTTCTGGGCGTTATGATAGAGCTCGCTGCCCGGGAACGGGGTAAGGAAATTAAAAAGAGTGAGAGAAGGCTTCAGTTCCCTTATAAGGGCCTTCGTCTCCTCGATATCGGCCGTTGTCTCGCCCGGGTTGCCTATCAGCACGCTGCCGTAGGTCCTGAGTCCCGCCTCTTTCGCCAGTCTGAAGGCGTTGCGGACCTGCGCCGTGCTGGTGCCTTTCTCTATTATCTTCAGTATGCGGTCCGAACCGCTCTCGATGCCGAAATCCACCTGCACGCAGCCGGCCTGCTTCATTTTCCGGAGCAGCTCCGGGGTCACCACGTTCACGCGGGTCTGGCAGGACCAGTCCACCCCGAGCGCCTCCTTCATCAGCGCGTCGCAGAAATCCATGACCCACTGAGTGTTCAGGGTGAACGTATCGTCCAGGAAGAAAAGGCCGTCTATATCGTAGCGTTCCTTAAGCGTCCTGATCTCGCTCACGACGTTGGCGACGCTCCTCCGTCTGATCTTCCTGCCGAAGATATTCGGCGAAGAGCAGAAAATGCATTTCGACGGACAGCCCCTGCCGGTCATCACGGGCATGGTGCGCTTATAGAACAACCCCTTTATATAACCGGGCGGGAACAGGTAGTCCCTCATGTCCACCAGATGCCAGGCCGGGAAAGGAAGTTCGTCCAGGGTTTCGATGAAACCGGAGACCGGATTAACCCTGAAGCCGGCGCCGTCCGGGTAGACCAGGCCGCCTATTCCCCGCGGGTCCGCCTTGTCCCTGATCGCGGAACAGAGGCGCAGGAACGGCACTTCCCCCTCTCCTACGACCGCGTAGTCCAGCCCAAGGAATGGCATGCTTTCCAGCGGCAGTCCGCTTATGTGCGGGCCTCCGGCCGTTATGACGGTCTTCACCGGAAGCCGGCGCAGCGCCGCGACGAGGTCCTTCGCCTTCAGCAGCGCCGTTGTCAGGAAAGAGAGTCCGACGATATCCGGACGGTAGGCGGCCATCTCCGCCAGATAGCGTTCTTCGTCCTCCTTGAACACCAGGTCGTCCACGCGCACTTCGTAGCCGTTCTTCTCCAGCACCCCGGCGATGTAAAGGATCCCCATCGGCAGGACGGGTTTCTCGCTTCGCCTTACGTTCACCAGTGATATCTTCATCGCGTGTTCCTTAACGGCGTCAGAATCGCAGGTCCGGCGCCGCGTCCCTCAGCATGTTCCAGAAGGACAGCACCGCCGAGACGGCGTACCAGGTCAGGGCGCATACGGCCGCGGTATACGCCATTTTCGCGCCCCTGGGCAGGACCGGGGAACGCCAGATGAAATACAGAGCGAACGGCCCCGCGGCTATAGACAGCAGCGCCGCTCCGGAATGCCTGTAGTACCAATGGACGAAACGCCCCTGTCCCTGGCCGCATTTCCCGCAGTAGTCGTTCCCCCGCGGCACCTCGGCGCCGCAGGCCCAGCAAGGACGGCCGGCGGAGGAGCCGGCGCCGCCGGGCGCCATGTTCCCTTGGTCCATAACGACACCCCCTCCTAAGCTCAGAAAACCCGGGCCCGGCGCATTCCTATGAAAGAGCCGGCCAGAAAGACCAGGGCGGGGCCGAAGCCCGCCACGGACGGAGGGATCAGCTCGGCCTCCCCCGCGTACTGCCCCATGATCATGAACATCCAGAAAGCGAAACCGGTCGCCAGCGCGACGCCGAAACCGAATATCCTGTTCATCCGCACTAGCAGCACCAGGGTCAGCCCGGCGACGGCCAGCACGATGTTCGCCAGCGGGCCGGCGAACTTGGCGTAGAGCTGGACCTTCTCGTCCACTACCGGCGCCCCGACCGCCTCCAGCCTGCGGATCCGGCCGGCGATGTCCGCTATCGTCACGCCTTCGGGCACGAGACGCTCGAGCACGATCGCGTCCGGAGGGCTGGACAGGCCCCCGGACCGCGCCTTAAAAAAAGCGGCGTGCGGGCGGCCGCCCGGCCCGTACCTGATGAAGACCCCGTCCAGAAAGCGCCAGGACCGCGCGCCGCCGTCCCATTCCGCCCTGGCGGCGTTTATTTCCGTATCCATTCTGCCGCCTGAGTAGGAGTCGACCAGCACGCGCTCCATGGACCCATCGTTGCCGTCGAAGGACCTGGCGGTAACGAACACGTCCGGCGGCTCCATGAAGGAAATATCCCGGCGCACCAGGCGTTTCCAGTCGGCGCGCCCCCACATCTTTCCCTCGAACAGATACTCGGACCTCATGAAAAAGGAAGGAGCGACGGTCTCCTGGAGGCCGAATTGCAGCAGCGCCGTCCCCGCGGAGCAGACCAGCAGCGGCAGCACCATATCGAACGGCTTCCAGCCGCCGGCCATGCCCGCTTTCCATTCCCCCGAAGCCATCATGCCGCTGAGCGCGAACAGGACGGCGAGAAGCGTGGCGATGGGCATCATTTTCACTGAGAAATGCGGGACCTGATAAAGCAGGTACGCCAGGAAGGTACCGAGGTCGGAGGAGGTCTTCATAAAGAAATTCATCTTATCGAAGAGCGTCCCGAACAGCAGGAGAGCGACGAAAACGCCCAGGCCGAAGACGAAAGGTCCCCAGAAACCCCTGGCGATATATCTGAAGAAGGTCCTGTTCATAAATAAGAGAACCGAGCTACCGCGCCGAAAGACGCTTTTTCCACATCCACAGCCCGGCCCCCGCGCCGGCCGCCGCCGGGAGGAAGACGGCCCAGGGGAAAAGCCACATGTGCTTGCGGGTCATAACTATCGAGATTATGCTCAGGCCGTAATACAGGAAGATTATCAGCAAACTGAGCGTGAATCCGGCTGAACGGCCCTTCTTCTCCAGCACCACTCCCAGGGGCGCGCCGATAAGGAAGAAGACCAGCGGCGAGAGGGCCATGGCCAGGCGGGAGACGATCTCCACCTTGTATTTGACCGAGACTTCCTCCTCCAGGTCCAGCTCCGAGATACGCTTCAGCAGGCCCGGCGTGGATATTTCCCGGGGATACAATTTGCGCATCCCCTCCGCGTCGGTGAAGAACGGGATCAGGGTCCTGTAAGAGGAGAAACTGCCGTAAAGGACCTTCCCGACGTCCCGGTAATCCGTCTGGCTGAACTGGCCGCCGCGCAGTTCTATGGCTATACCGCGCTCCCTGACCACCGAATAGGTCCCGTCCCCGGCGTTGATCTTGGTGACCGAGACCGGCTCGTTCCTGGCGTTAAGCCGGCGGATCAGTTTGACGCGCTTGAGCGCGCTGGAGGCCTGGTCCACCTCCTCGGAATAGATGATCCAGTCCGCCACTTTCTGGAAGGTGCGCGGCTTGAGTTCCACGCGGGTCACCCGGTTTATCATGGTGCGGGTGTAGTCGGCGGAGCGCCTGAGCGAGCTCGGTCCCCACCAGTTGTTCAGAACCAGCAGCGCCGCGCAGGCCAGAAGCGAAGTCTTGAACATCGCCGAAAGGATCTCCTGGAAGGAGAACCCTCCGGCCCTCAGCGCCACTATCTCGCCTTCCTGGGACAGCTGCCCCAGGCTCAGCAGCACCGCCATCAGGAAGGAAAGCGGGAGGGACAGAGAGACCACGTTCGGCACGAGGTAGAGAACGCTCTTGAACAGGAAGTAGAAGGAAAAGCCCTTCAGAGCGCCTTCGGTCACCATCCTGACGAAGTTGACCATCACGAAGATCGAAACAAAAACGAACAGGGAGAGCCCCAGATAATGCAGGAAGGCCCGCAGAACGTATTTCTGTGATACGGGGATACGCTTTATTTTCATATGTCCGAAGGCGTCCGCGCGGCCCGCCGCGGGAGGCGGTACCTTACCGGCCTTTCCGGCGTTTTCAACAAATCCGCAATTCCTTTGTATTACAGTATATTATAATATGTTTTTCGGCCGCCGATTAGACGGGCCCCGGAAGTCCGCCGCCTTCCCGACAGGAAGGCCGGCGCTCCCGCGGCCCGCCGTGGACGGGACCGGGGAGCGCCGGGCGCAAGGCCCTCTTCCGGCGCGGCCCGGTCCCCGTACGAAGGCAAAGTGAGAAAAATTTTAAGCCGCATACTTTTCATTCTGGCCCTGCTCCCGGGAATATCCCGCGGCGAGGACCCCTACATCGCCCCGCCCGAGGCCGGCTCCTCGCGCTTCCTTCTGCTGGACAGGCCGGACCCATCGCGCATATCCGCGTCCGGGGATGAGACCGGCGGAGAGACGGGACCCGAACTTGATCCCGGCTCCGGCGTCAACTATTCCCCCGAGGCCTGGAACGAGATACGGGAAAGGATAGAGACCGGCCGGTTCAATACCGACACGCTCAGACCGGCCCAGGAAGTACAGGTCTCGACCGACGCTCCGGCGCCCCCGCCGCCGGAGGTGGAATTCAAGGACTCCGGCACCTCCCTTTCCGTAACGGGAAGGAAAGTCATAGCCCTCAACTACACTGCCAAACGCTACCTGGTCGAACAGACCCTGACCGCCCGGCCGCGGTCGCTGAGCCTTTTCGAGATAACTCAGCAGATGCAGGTGCGCATGCAGGGTAAAGTGGGGCAGAAAATAACCGTCAACGTGGACTACGACGACACCAAGACGGACAAGCAGGACATTTCGGTGGTCTATACCGGCGACCCCAACGAGGTGGTACAGAACGTCTCCTTCGGCGACATCGACCTGTCCCTGCCTGCCACGGAGTTCGTCTCCTACAACAAGCAGCTGTTCGGCATCAGGGCCGACCTCAAGACCAACCGGCTGAAGGTCACGATGGTCGGCTCGCGCACCAAGGGTCTGACCAAGACCCGCCAGTACACCGGCAACACCCAGTTCCAGTCCGCCGACATCCTGGACATCAATTACCTGCGCCGCAAGTATTACGACGTAACCTTCGGCTGCGAGGGCAACGGCGCCGGCGGCGCCCCGGCCTGCGACCGCCTGCCCATCAAGTCGGCCTCGGAGCGCATCTACATCGACCAGCAGACCCAGGCGCCGGTCGACGG
>JAKLEK010000064.1 GCA_022703115.1 Elusimicrobiota bacterium | reverse complement strand
CTTGCGCATACCGCCGCTCCGGGTCGCCGAGCGGCCGCAAAATGAAGTCGATGAGGTTGCCAAGCAGCGCGTCGATTTGCCGATTATCTATGAAGACGAGGCCATGCTGGTCATCGACAAACCGGAGGGCATCGCCGTGCACGGCGGCTCCTTGACGTTCTACGATCAACCGACCTATATCCCAGTAGAGCGCGACCAGCTCTTTGTTGACCGCCCGCAGCGCCGCGTACTGCGCCGCGCGGACACGCTGCTTTATATCCGCCAATAATGTGCCATATCCGGGAACAATTTCTTCAGGCATAGCTCCCCCCTTTCCCATAAACAGCATAGCAGCGCATCCCGACAGCCTTATGTCGTTATGAAATGTCTATTTTTTGCTTCAGGGGAACAGGGGGACACAATACCTAATTTTCAGGCCCGGAGCTTCTTGAAGGCGAGAGCGGAGACGAAGAGGAGGAGGTTGCACATCACCACGGCTACGGCCGTAAGGGAGGCGAGCAGCATGTCGATGCGCCCGGCCTTCACCCCGGTGAGCCTGGCGTATTCCCGGTCGAAAGCGGCGGAGAACAGTTCGTTATAGAAGAACAGGATGACGAGCAGGACCGTGAGGGAAAGTCCGAGCGAGAGGAACACTTCCCGGGCGCTTATGGCCAGGATGTTCCCGAACAGATAGCTGAAAAGGTCTACGTTGAACCCCTTCGAGAGGCCGGCCAGGATCACGCCGCCTGAGACGCCGGCCGCGGAGACCACGCCTATGGCGGCGTCACCGTACATTTTCGTTCTCTCAGTCAGCTTCAGCACGAACCAAGAGGCGGCGAGCACCAGCGGGACCGCCGCGTAAAGCGGATAGACCCCGAAGAAAAGACCGAGGGCGATGGCCCCGAAGCTCACGTGCGAAAGGCCGTCGCCTATCAGCGATAATTTGCGCAGGACCAGGAAAAGGCCGAGCATGGCGCAGAGCGCGGCTATGAAGGAGCCGGCCAGGTAAGCCCGCTGCATGAAGCCGTAATCCAGAAAATACGGCATAGCCATCAGCCCCCCCCCGGTACGCGCCCGGAAAGCGGCGTCGGATGCTGATGGCAGATCAGGTGCTGCGAATGAGCGCCGAAGTAGGCCGTCATCTCCTGGGAATGGCAGAAATCCCCGAAAGGCCCGTAGAAAACCACTTTCTTGTCCAGATACAGCAGCTTGTTCGCGTAGCGGCCTATCTGGGCCGTATCGTGCGTGATGAGGATGCTGGTGATGCCTTTCTCCGAATTGAGCATCTTTATCACGTCGTAAAAACTTTCTCGCGACACCGGGTCCAGCGCGGTGCTCGGTTCGTCCAGGATAAGCAGTTCCGGGGCCGGGGCCAGCGCCCGGGCCAGGAAAACGCGCTGCTGCTGGCCGCCGGAAAGCTCCCCCACCGGCTTGCCGGCCAGGGCGGCTATCCCCATCATATCCAGAACTTCCTTCACCCTGTCCGCGTCCCGGGAATCGAACCGTTTGGGGAAAGTTTTCCTGGAGAGCAGTCCCAGGCGCACGACTTCCATCACGGTGGCTGGGAAAAGGGGGTTGAAGACGTTCACCCGCTGGGGAAGATAGCCGACGCGCCCCCATTCGCCGAAATCGCGGATGTCCGTTCCGAACAGCCGGGCGGAACCCGCGTATCCGTCGGCGAGCCCCAGGAGGGTCCTGATAAGGGTGGTCTTGCCGGCGCCGTTCGGCCCGGCCAGGCCGATATAGTCCCCGCGGCGGACCTCGAAGCTTACGCCGCTGAGCACCTCGGCGGTGCCGTAGCTGAAAGACAGGTCCTTTACGGACAATACGGCGTCTAACGGCATTCCAGCCCTTCCCTGAGAGCGGCGAGGTCGCTCCCGAGTATGTCGAAGAAAGTGACTCCATCCCTCAGCTGGTCGCGGGAGACGTTATGCGCGGCGTTCAGCATCAGCATTCCGGCGCCGGTCTCCCGGGCCACGGTCTCGGCTATCTTTGGACTCGCCAGCTCCTCGTAGAAGACCGACTTTATCTTCTCCCTTCTTATCTGTTCCACCAGCGCCGCCAGGTCCCTGGCCGTAGGTTCCGAGTCCGGCGATATGCCCTGGGCGGAGGAATATTCCAGTCCGTAACGGCGGGCCATATAGGCGAACGCGTAATGCCCGCCGTAGACTATGTTCCGGGTGCGGCAGCGCGCCAGGCCGTTCCGGTAGGACAGATCGAGAGCTGAAAGTTTTTCCACGTACTGCGCGGCGGCGCGGCGATAGGCCTCCGCGTTCTCCGGATCTTTCGTCTGGAAAGCGTCCGCTATGGTCCGCGCCATGACCTTGGCGTTATCGAAGTCCAGCCAGATATGCGGGTCCGGGGCCCCGCCCGACGGGCCGGCGGCCCGGACTATATCCCGCCCGGCGTCCACCGCCAGCAGTTCCCTGTTGGCCGAAGCCCGGACCAGGTCCCCGGCCCAGGGTTCCATGGAAGAGCCGGTATAGACGAAAATATCGGCCCGTTCCAGCCGCGCCATATCTCCGGGCCTGGGCTCGAACGAATGAGGCTCCATGCCCGGCGGCAGCAGCATGGAGACCTCGGCCCTGCCCCCACCGATGGCGGAAGCCATGTCGTAAAGCGGGAAAAGGGTGGTTACGACCCGGAGCCCGCCTTCCGCCTTTTCCGCGGGCGCGGAGGCGCGCCGCATAAGCAGCCCCGCGGATACGGCAAGTACAATCAGGAGCGCGGCGAGAGCGGGATATCCGGTCCTCATTTTTCGGCCTTGCGCGAGAAGGAGCGCGCTTTTTCCCTGTCCTTCGGGGCGAAATCGTTCAGCACCACGCCCGGATTATGCTGCAGCAGATAATTGGGCGCCCAGGAATCCTGGAAGAAGATCACCGGATTCTCGGAATCGTCCGATCCCCAGCGCGCGCCGACGGGAATGGAGATGCTCCGGATATCGCCGCCGGAACCGTCCTTGAATTCCGGCCAGCGCACATGCGTCCAGGGAAGGAATTCGATGCGGGAATCGGCGCCGTACTCCGCCTTCAGCCGGTATTGCGCGACCTCGAACTGCAGAGGCCCGACCGCGGCCAGCAGAGGCGACTGGTTGGAATCCTCTCCCAGGCGGAAACGCTGCACCACTCCCTCGGTCAACACCTGGTCCAGACCTTTGCGGAAGGACTTATACTGCGCCGGGGTCGGGTTGTGCAGCAGGGCGAAGCATTCCGGCGGGAAGCGCGGTATCTCGTCGTAGGAGATGGCCGGGTCTTCGGACAGAGTGTCGCCGATGAGGAAATCAGAGTGGCCTATCAGGCCGATTATATCCCCGGGCCAGGCTTCGTTCATGATCTCGCGCTCTGCGCCGAAAAGCTTGTGGGAATTGGAAAGGCGCACGCGTTTTTTGGTGCGCTGGTGCGTGACCGACATGTCGCGCGTGAACTTGCCGGAGCAGATGCGCATGAAAGCCACATGGTCGCGGTGCTTCGGGTCCATGTTGCCCTGTATCTTGAAGATGAAGCCGGAAAAGGCGGGGGTCTCTGGTCCCACCATGCCGCTAGAGGAACGGCGTGGAGCGGGACCGGGCGCCAGGGAAAGGAAACCGTCCAACAGCAGCTGGACGCCGAAATTATTGGCGGCGCTGCCGAAGAACACCGGCGTGGCATGACCGGCGAGGACCGCTTCCTTGTCGAAGGCGGTCCCCATCGAGTCCAGCATGTCCACTTCTTCCAGGTAACGCGCCAGCACCGGGGCGCTCAGCCGCTGGCGTATGGCCTCGTCGGACTGGTCGCCCACGGCCTCCGGCGCGCGGTAGGCGCCGCCGGGGGTATGTTCGAACAGGTGCGCCCTGCGCGAGCGGCGGTCGTAAACGCCTTTGAAGTCCAGCCCGGTGCCGATGGGCCAGTTCATAGCGAACGGCGCCAGGTCCAGCATCTCCTCGATCTCGTCCAGCAGTTCCAGCGGTTCGCGGGTCGGCCGGTCCAGCTTGTTGATGAAAGTGAAGATGGGGATGCCCCTCTGCCGGCAGACCTCGAAAAGCTTGAGGGTCTGGCTTTCGATACCCTTGCCCGCGTCCAGCACCATGATGACGGCGTCGACGGCGGTCAGGACACGGTACGTGTCCTCTGAAAAGTCGCGGTGGCCCGGAGTATCCAGCAGGTTTATCCTGTATCCGGCGCAGTCGAACTGAAGGACAGTGGAGCTTATGGAAATGCCGCGCTTCTTCTCCATCTCCATCCAGTCCGAGGCGGTGGAGCGCTGGTTCTTGCGGGCGGTGACCGAGCCGGCCAGGTGCAGGGCGCCGGCGTAAAGGAGCATCTTCTCGGTAAGCGTCGTCTTGCCGGCGTCCGGGTGAGAGATGATAGCGAAGCTGCGTCTGCGCGTCCAATCGGTCATAAAGACTTGTTCAACCAACCTTTCATCCACCGGATGCGCCGCGCTGTGCGCGTGCCGTATCTGTAGCTATGCTCCTCAGACGGCCGCGGGTCGGCTTCGAATCCCACCCGCGGAACCTGAAATCGAACGGAAGGGGTGGGATTCCTTCTCCCCCAGGCGCTTCCGCGCCTTCCTCCGAAGCCGGCCGCCCGCGCTGTCGCTCCGCTTTTCATCCACCGGATGCGCTGCGCTATGCGCGTGCCGTATCAAGAGCTATGCTCCTCAGACGGCCGCGGGTCTGCTTCGAATCCCACCCGCGGAACCTGAAATCGAACGGAAGGGGTGGGATTCGAACCCACGGTACGCTTACGCGCACACCGGTTTTCAAGACCGGCGCCTTAAACCGCTCGGCCACCCTTCCAAATTACGCCTCACCTATTAAGAGAGGAACGCCGCAAGTCTCACGACCGACGGATCCGGCAGTCCCATGTATTCTCAATTATATAAAATCGGCGCTCGCCAACAGGGTCGCTGTTCTTTTCAGAACGGGTCAGCCGCCGGCCGGAACCGGGTCCGGAAGCAGATCCTTTTCGGAGGGGACGAACGATCTGGAATAAAAACCGTCATAGAGGGACTGATACGCCTTCACCGTTTCGGGATCGGAAGTGAAGACGATGTTCTCGAAGGAATTCACGCTGGCGTTGGCCGCCCAGTTGAACGAACCGGTTTCCAGGACCTTGCGGTCCAATATGGCGAATTTGTTGTGAAAAGCCCCCTTCTCGGTGCGGCCCTCGGTCAGCCGCATTTCGACGCCGCCGTCGAAAACGGTCTTGGCGGCGATGGAACCTTTGGCCATCTGCTTATCCATCATAAACCGAACCCTGAGGCCGCGGGCCTTCGCGCGGACCACCGCTTCTGAAAGAACCTTTGAGGAGAAAGTGTAGGTCACCACGTCCAGACTTCCGGAAGCAGAGTCGATTATCTCCGCGAGGCGTTCCTGACTGTCGGAGCCGGGAGAAAAAAGGTAGGCCGGAACGGGAGTGCCGTTCAGGGACTCCCTGGGGGAAGGGTCCTGGGGCGGAACCCCGTAATAACCGACTGGAAGTTCCGGCGAGGGGCCCTGGGCCGGCGTCCTCGCGGCCGACCACATCCAATCGAAATAGGAGGAGTAGCCGGACACGCGGTGTCCGTCGCGCATCACGAACGTATTCTCATGATTAAAGTGGGTGGCGCTATAGGTCCAGTTATAAGACCCCACTGCGGCGATGGCCCTGTCGCCTATCACGATCTTGTTATGATTGACCCCGATCGAGTTGGTGCCGCGCAGCGTACGGAACTCTATTCCCGGCGCGTTCATCAGGCTGGCCGTCTCTTTCGTCGCCTTGGGATAGACGTGACCTTCGTCCACGATAACGCGCACCTTGACGCCGCGGCCGGCCGCCCTTATGAGCGCGTCCGGGTTATCGGGTATGGTTATGCTGAATATAGACACATCCACGCTTGAAACGGAGGCGTCTATTATCTTCGTGTTAAGGTCGTTCAATGAATCAAAAGCGTAAGAAGGGACCTGGCTGTAATCGGAGCGGTAGAACACCGGGACCGGAGTATGAACCTCCGGTACATAAAAAGAAGCCGAAGACAGAGGGGACAGTCCCTCATAGCCGGACTCCGGGAAAGAGCAGCTTAACGGAACCGGGGATTCGATCCCGGCAGGGAACAACGGAGACGCCAGGGCTGGAAAGAATAGAAGAAGAAGGAATCTTAAGCCTTTTCGCATGGTGCGTGACCGGACCGCGCGTCGCTTACCGCAACCTGGCGCTGATATATATTTTAACGCAAATGTGGACAATTCATAAAGAGGCGAAAGGCCCAATTACTGCCGGGCATAGGGACTATGAAGCCGGGAGCATTCAGGCCCTCCCCGCTTCTCGGACCGAGAAGAGTGGAGGAGGATGCGCGTGTTCCGGCGTATTGCGGCCGTAATTTTTCTCTTCTCTTCCATGGCCATAGCGGCTTCGAAGACACAAGCACGTCCACAAAGCATTACATAAGAACTTGGCAGCCGCGCCCGGACGCGGTTCTGATTTATATATAATTCCTTTATAATGCCCGACGACATCGTATATTCCACCGACCCGGACTGGAAGCCTGGCGCAGAAAAAGCCCCTGAAGGAAAGCCCAGGCAGGCCGAGCCCGTGCGACTGTCCTTCCGGCGAGGCCATAAGGGCAGCGGAATGACCTTCATCGAAAGGCTGCAGATGCACCCCGCCGGGAAGGAAGAACTCCTGAAGAAATTCAAGAAGAAGCTGGGGGTCGGCGGCACCGTCAAGCTCGGCGCCCTCGAGATCCAGGGCGACCGCAGGGACGCGGTGGAAACCGAGCTCAAGGCCCTCGGCTATAAAGTAAAAAGGCTGGGCTGACGGCTCAAGGCAAAGTCAGTACCGCGGTCTCATCCATCACTTTCGTATCCCCGGGCTTCCCGCCGCCGAAGATCATCGGCCCGCTTTCCGGCGCCAGCGGCCGGTATCCTTCGGCGTAATCCCAGGTATTCAGATACAGCTTCGCCCCGGAGAGCGTCTCCGGATAGCCCAGCGAGGCCGCCGGAATGGTTATCTTCACTGTGCGCGAGTCGAAATCGGTTTCCAGTTCCGCGCCGGGAGTCACGGCGCGGCCTTCGTCGTCCGGACCGGCCCCCTCCAAAGAGGAGAGAACGTTGGACCAGCCGTGCGCGCGCAAACGGTAATGCCAGTTCATGCCGGACGGGAGTTCGCCGTTCTGCTTCGGCATTACGCGGAGGCCGCCCGAACGGCCCGGCATCTCCAGGAACACCGTCAAGGCCGTCCTGTCGAAGCCGTTGATCGGCCCCCACCCGCGCGTCATGCCGCGCATACGGACCTCTATCCGCAACGCTCCGCCCGCGCGCGAAACCATTACTTTCTCGATATCGCATTGATGATTATCGCCCCAGCCGGGATCGGAGGGATAACGCAGTCCGCCTGTCCCCCCGGTATCGTCGCCGACAGGGTCCCGCGCCGTCAGCGCCGGACGCCAGACCTTGCGGACCCGGAAGCGACGCGCCGGAGAAGCGGCAGCGTCCCGCTCGGACCAGGCGGTCAATTCATGCGGCACACTCTCGTCCACCAGGCCGCCTATCGGCACGCGCGCGCGCCAGCGGCCTCCGGCTTCCGGCGTCACGGGAACGGCCCGGGACAGATCCCCGTCCAGGACCAGTTTGAACGCGGAGGCGCCGGCCGCCCGGCCCGCGGCCTCCAGAACATCGCCTTCCGCGAATTCCGGCAGAGCGTCTATTCGCGGGGCCGCGCCGGCGCCGGACCTGCGGGGGACGCGGGGACCCGGCAGAAGGACCACTCCGCTCCGGGCCGGCAGGGCTGCGGACAACCGCCCGTTCGTCCCTACGGTCAGGGTTTCCGGGAAAGGGGTCAGGGAGAAAGCCGCGCGCCAGCTCGCGCCCGAGGGCAGGCCGGTATCCAGATTGTCCATCAGGCTTTCCGAATCGGCGGTATTGAACAGCACCAGCGCCTGTTCTTTGCCGTACCGCATGCGGTAGGCGAATACGCCGGCGCCGGCCGGGTTATCCTTCAAAATTTCCGGAACGCCGCGGGTGAAGACCTTGTTCGACCGCCGCAGGTCCGACATCGCCCGTATGCTCTTATAAAGCGGGGCGTTCTCGTCGAAACGGTCCCGGCCGCCGGAGCCGAAACCGGCCTTGAACATGGAAGCGCGCTGCACGGTGAAGCCCTGTTCGGTGCCGTAGTAAACGACTGGAATGCCGGGCAGGGTCATGATCAGCAGCAGGCTCTGTTC
>JAKLEK010000063.1 GCA_022703115.1 Elusimicrobiota bacterium | reverse complement strand
GACAGGCGCCGGCCAGCCGCCAAACCGGCGGCTCCGGAGAAGGCCGCGCCGCCGGCAAAAGCGCATATTCCGGTAAAGCCGGCTCCGCCGGTCAAGGTCCCCGCTACGCTCCCCCTGGACTCTCCGCTGCCCGACTTCCCGGTCATAGGGCCTTCCGCTCCGCCCCCGGCCGCTCCGCCGGTCAGACAGGACCCGGCGGTCCCGGCCGGCAGAAGCCCCGCGCGCGCCGAGAAAGTACGGGAGGAAGGCGAGAGGCCCTTCGGCGAACTGGACCCGCTGGCCAGGGAGCTCTACTCCGGCGCTTTAGTCCTGGCCAAGGACCTGCTGACCTCCATAGACCGGCCGTATCTGGACGGCTGCGACCGTTTCGTGAAATTCTCGGACATCCTCCACCGGGGGCTGGCCGGGAATCCGCTCCTGCTGCGCTACACTTTCCATGCCACCGCCGACGACTACCTTTACGCGCATTCCGCGAACGTGGCCGTCATAAGCCAGGCTGTGGGGCTGGCGATGGGACTGGATAAGGGCGACCTGGGCCTGCTCGGGTTCTGCGCACTCGCCCACGATATCGGCATGACCTCCCGCTCGGCTCTGGCCAACAGCGACCGCCGCCTCACCGACGCGGAATACGAGGACTTCATGCGCCACTCGGAGGAAGGGGCCGAAAAGATCGGGCGGATGCTGGGCCTCGACCAGGAGTTCAAGGAGCGCGCCGCCGACGTCATTCTGCAGGTGCATGAACGCATAGACGCTTCCGGCTATCCGGACCGGCTGAAGAACGGAGAGATCGGCCAGCTGGCGCAGATCATCGGCATCGCGGACGTCTACGAGGCCATGTCCCACCCGAGGCCGTGGCGCCGCGCCGCGCACCCCCACGAAGCCGTCAAGTACCTGATCGAAAAGGAAGGCCGCGGCTTCGATTCCAGCGTCGTAAAAGCCGTCATGCGCGCCCTCTCCATTTATCCGCCGGGCTCCCTGGTCTCCCTGTCAGGGGGAGAGATAGGCGAGGTGGTGCGCGTCAACCGGCATTCCCTTACCCGCCCCGTCGTCTCGGTCCTGCTGGACAAGGATTTCAACCCCGTGGCCCGGCGGCTTGTGGACCTTCTGCAGCATCCGCTGGCCGGGATAGAGAACATCGTGGATGAGACCGAGCTCGCCGCCCGCAATCCCAAATTCTCCGCCCAGCGCGAACTGGCCCGCTGGTGGGTGGAGTGGTAGGATGGAAGAAAAGAAAAGCCTGCTTTTCGTTGAGGACGAAGGGTACGTGGTGGACCGCGTGCAGGAGATCCTCCGCGGCTTCCCCCAGTTCGAGCTCACGCGGACGGAGTCTGGGGCCGAGGCCCGGCGCCTCCTGGGCGAGAGGGCCTACGACCTGGTCATCACCGATATAGAGGCCGGAGGGGTCTCCGCCCTGGAGCTCCTGCATCACGCGCGAGAAAAGAACAAGGACGTCTGCGTGGTTATAATAACCGGCGTAGGCAGCGCCGACCTGGCCGCCAAAGCCCTCAAAGAGGGCGCTTTCGACTTCGTGATAAAACCGGCCACACTGGACCGCCTGGCCGCCATCCTCAAGATCTTCGTCATGGTCAGGATGTGACCGTCAGTCCTTACCCAACAGCGCCCGGACCAGTCTGAAGGCCCTCTTCAGTCTGTTGCCGGCGGAATCTTTGCCGTACCGCCTTTCCATGAACGTCCTGCCGGGGAACATATACCTGAAGAAAAGCCCCGGCCTGTAAAGCCCCGGCAGCAGATATTCCATGCGCCTTGAGTGCCCTCGGGCCGCTCTTTCGAAGAAGAGGCCCAGGAGCGTCCCCGCCCCGCGCGGCCTGAACGAAGAAAGCTCGTCTCCGGAGATGAGCCCGGGGTTAAGCCCCCTAAGCCTGCGCAGCACCGGATAGACCACCGCGCCCAGCCCGCCCGCGCGGGCTATCTCCGCCGCCTTAAGCCAGAAGCTCCCTCTGTCGGTCCCGGCGTATATCCGTTCCAGAAGGACCGACAGGTCCTCCAGGCAGCGCGGCGTCATCTCCCCGTGATACAGCAGAGGATGCGAGGCCAGGTGCAGGAACTGGTCCTCGAATCCGAGCCCTTTCAGGCGGCCCTCGTCGCCCCGCTCCGGAGGCGCGCCCGCGGCGAGGAACCGGGACCGGTGCCAGAGGGCGGCCGTGTCCCTTTCATGCCAGAGCCCCGTATGGATATCGACCACGACCGGCGGAGCCCCCCCGCCCGTGGTCCTGTAATACGCCTGCGAACTGTTCTCCATGGGAACGAAGCCCGAGGCGGTCATCAGTTCGTCGAAGGCTTTTTCCTTCCCGGGCCTTATGAGCAGGTCCAGGTCCGTCATCTCCCTGGCGGCCATTGGACGCAGCCCCTCGTAAAGCAGCGCGGCGCCTTTAAGGACGACCAGGTCCAGCCCCTTCCCGGCCGCGGCGGAGGCTATGCCGTCCAGCGCGGACATAAGGAGGACGTTCCTTGCCAGGACGGAATTTTCCATGAGGACCTACCGGACCCTGCAGGAGGCGGAGAACTCGCGGAAGACCGGAAGATACTTCTTGTAGACCGAGGCCGGAGCGTAGTAATGCAGCACGAAAAAACCGCCTTTCACCGGCTCCACGTAGAACTTCTCCTTTATCACCACGCTGTCCCCGGCCTTGCTCTCCGGGTCCAGATATTCCTTTATCTCGCTGTCGAAAGCGAAGACCTTCCGCCCTGAGAGGGTCGTCTTCTTTACGGGTCCGAACTTCTCGGTCTCGCTCTCCGTCTCTCCCAGGATGTTCTTCGAGTTGCGCTCGATAAAATCCTCGTAACCGGCGAACACCTGGTTGGCCTGGCCGTAGAAAGAGGCGTAAATCATCACCGGCGCCTTGTCCGCTCTCGGCCCGAGCAGCTCGAGCTTCTGTATATCCGCCGCACGTTCCCTTTCCGTGCCGTTCTTGGCTTCCCAGCCGGCGGGGCGGCGGCAGGAGAACCTGTCCGCGGCGGCGGAGACCGGCGCCGGAGCTTTCGCGGAGGCCTTGCCGCCCGGCGACGGCGGCTGGTCGCCGGCGTTGGCGCAGCCGCAGAGGAGGAACAAAGCCGTAAGGAGTCTGGTCATATCATGCCTCTATAGGGCCGGCACCCTGCTCCGGACCGGCGCCGAGCGCCCTTCCTTGAGCAGTTCTTCGTAACCCACGGCTTCGCCTTCCCCGCCGGCGCCGCTCATGAGATCGGACTGGATCTTCGCCAGCGCCTCGCCGCTCAGCCGCGTCACCGAGCCCGTCACCTCGGCGGCCGTCATGCCCATGGCGTCCTGCAGCGGGACGCTCCCGCTCTCGATCTCGTCCAGCTCGGCCGCGTCCAGCGTCTTCCTGCGCTCCAGCTCGCCGGAAACCGCGGCCAGGACCTGCGAGGAGGCCGCGTCGTAGGAGGGCAGGCCGTAGTAGTACTGCCTGCGGACCAGCTCGCCGAAGTCGTCCGGGTTCCGGTTGAAGCGCTGCGCCAGCTTAAGCCGCTGGTCGGCGTAGGTGGAGACCCCGCGCATGCCGGCGAAAAGGCGGCGGAAATGAGCGTCCTTCTTCAGCTTCTCCGCCGTGTAGGAGGCCTCGAAAGAGTTGGACTCGATCTCGTCCTCCTGCACGTAGGGGTCGTAAGTCCCCGCGCCGTCCGAGCGCGCGTGCTGCATCTGGTGCGACGCTTCGTGCACCACGATCGGGGAGATATATTCGGCGAGCGCGTCCACCTTCTCCTTGCTCTGCAGCAGGTCCTCGGTCCTGATATCGTTCACGCGCAGGTACTGCTGTATCATGTCCGAATCCAGCACGATACGGCCGGTCGAAGGCTCGTACTTCGCGTAGCAGCCGCGGCAGGATTCTATGGCCAGCTGCGGTTTGTCCCCCTTATAGAACGCCAGGACCCTGTTCCCGGCCGCCGTGCCTTTCAATTCGCCCGGCAGCGCGTTGCGCAGCATCTCGGTCAGCATCCTGTTGTTCTCGTACGAAAGGGTCTCTCCGGGCATGGACTGGCGGGCGCCGTCCACGCGCCGCTCCGTCCTGCGTTCCGCCGGGTCGCGGGGCCGGCTCTCGCTGCCGTCGAACATGGCCCCGAGCAGGTACATCTGCTGTTCGATAGGCTGGTCCTTTATCCCTTCCAGCTCCCCGGGAGAAAGTCCGGCTTTGGCGGTCTCGGCGACGGAAAGCTGGGTCAGGTAGCGCTGATAGCGGGCGCGGCCGGCCGGGTCCAAGTACCGGAACAGCTCATCGGCGCGCACCTGTTCCTGGAACTCCTTCCCGGTCCTGGTCTCGTTGTTTATCATGCGTTCCAGCTTGCCGGACGCCTTGGCCGCCAGCAGGCCGTTTCGTTCCCGCAAAGTATAACGGGCCCAAACCTGTTCGGACGGGGCCTCGCCGTACTCGAACACGCTTTTAACCGTCTCGTACTGCCTTATCGCGCCTTTCACCTGGGCCGTCCGGCCATCCGTATAACCGCCGTACCGGGCCATCCATGCCGGCACCTTCTCCGGCTCCGGCCCCACCCCGACCAGCGACAGCGGCGTATCGAGGTCCACCCGCAGGGCGAGCGCCTGGCTCAGCTCCAGCTCCTGGTCGTCTCGCCAGGGCTTGGACAGCAGGTCCTTCAGGTCCTTAAGGCCGCGCGCCTTCGCCGTAAGGTCCGCGGCTTTCCGGGGGTCGGCCTCCTTCAGCCTTTCCGCGAATCCCGCGTCGCCGAGGAACGCCGCGGCCGCGGCCGGGTCCGCTGCGGCAAGGGAGGTTTCATAGCTCTTCAGCAGGGCGGAATCGGCCTCGGAAAGCCCCAGGGCCGACGCCTGAACGCAAAAGGCCGCCGCGGCCAGAAAAGCCGCCGTTATCCGTCTGAGAGCGCGCCCGGCGTTCATAAGGTTCTCTCTACCTGACCTTGTAGGACGGATCCAGTTTCCACTTCAGGAAGTCGTCCCACAGCGAATCTCCCGCGAACAGGTTCTCGTCGTAGCTGGTATCGTATATCAGCCTGGGGTAATAGACCGCCATCCCCCGTGCCCGATCGTACTCCCCTCCGGCCGGCGTCGTCCCGTTGGCGACCACCAGCCTGCCGGAAATGAACTTTTTCAGCGCCTCTCCGCGGGCGCGCAGGGCCGAACCGTCGTCCGCGCTCTTCCCGGCCAGGTCCACGAGATCGTAGAGGTCCCTGGAAAGGGCGTTGTAGGAAGTATCGTTGCCGTTATAGCCGTTCTCGAAGGCGAGCGCCGCCTCGCCGGCCCGCAGCACGCCCTCCCGGCCCGCCGGGACCGCGGCTGCGCGCACCCAGTCGTTCAGCAGCTTCACGAAACCGGGCAGCGCCGAAGTCCTTATGGCCGAGAGAGTGGAATTCTCCCCGTATCCGGAATAGTACCCGGAGAATTCACGCACTACGAGCGCGCCCAGGGCCTCCGCCCCCATGCCCGGCTCGGCGGCGAGCGCGGACAGGATGGCGTCATACGGGAAACCGGCGTTGGGCACGTTCTCCTCGGCCCCCACGATGACCTCCGCATGGTCCTTCATCTCGTAAGCGACGCTTGCCATCTGCATAAGGCAGGCGTCGGAAGCGTAAACGTCCACCTTCTTCCCGATAGCTTTCCCGATCTCGGCCAGGGCCATGCCGAGCTGCCTGTTGCGTATGAAGTTGCGGGTCAGGTCGTCGTAGGCTATGCCCAGCTCGGCGCCTGCATTATCGGCGCCGCCTATGTCTATGCGGCCGGAACCGTGATTCCAGAGCACGGCCATCACCTTTTTCGCCGGATACTTCCGGTAGGACCACCTGGCGAAATCCACGAAGTGCTTCCAGCTGCCCATGTCCGCGTTCGGCACCTTCACCGCCGGGGATATTATGTCCCCGGAGGCGTCCGCATCCTTCTCTATGTACATGCGGCTGGAAACTCCGCGGTCCTCCATGAGGCCCAGCTCGACCGTGATCGCCACCTTGTCCGTGGAACCGGCCAGTTCCATCTCGTTCACGTCCTCCACGGCGGCGGAGGCGAGGTCGTTGCGGCCGTTGATGAAAACAAGGACGAGCCATTCCCGTTCTGAGGCGGGGGCCTCAGCGGGAAGCCCGGACGCAGCGGCAGGTGAAGCCGCCGGAACCGCAGCCGACGCAGCCCCGGCAAGGGCCAAGGGGATATCCTCCAAAGCGAGACCCTGCGCCCGGACGGAGGGAACTCCGCCCAGCACAAGGACCGCGATAGCGAGGACACAGCGTTTCATGATCTGCTTGACCCTCCTTATATATATTGTATGGTCCCGGGTCCGCGCCATCCAAGGGCCTAAGGCCTTGCAGTCAATAGGCCTTTGGACCTACCGGACGATGCTTACCCGGTTCTGTCCCAGGCCCCCGCTCCCGGCGCTCTTCATAGACAAAACCCGAAAAAAAGACACGAGGAACGGCGCATGGCGGCCGACCGCCGGTCGCCATATAGCATACCAGATAATATTGACTTGTCAAGGATTACAGAACAGGAGACTCAGGAGGCGGATCTCCGGTGACGAAGGTACTCCACCACCCCGGGCAGAATGGACACGACAATTATGCCCATTATGACCATGGTGAAATTATTCTTCACCACCGGGATATTGCCGAAGTAATAACCCGCCAGCGTCACGGAGAACACCCAGAGCAGCCCACCCGCCACGTTATAGGTCAGGAATTTCCAGTAGGTCATGGCCCCCACCCCGGCCACGAACGGGGCGAAAGTGCGAACTATGGGGACGAAGCGGGCTATCACTATGGTCTTGCCCCCGTACTTCTCGTAGAACCGGTGGGTCTTTTCCAGGTACTCCTTCCTGAAGATCCGGGAGTCGTTATAGTGGAAAACCTTCGGGCCGATCTTATGACCTATCCAGTAGTTGACTGTGTCGCCCAGCACCGCCGCCACGGACAGCAGCGCCAGCGTCTTCCAGAGGTCCAGGTAGCCGAGCGCGCAGAAAGTGCCGATCGCGAAAAGCAGCGAGTCCCCCGGCAGGATAGGCGTCACCACCAGACCGGTCTCGCAGAAAAGTATGGCGAAGAGGATCAGGTAGGTCCAGTTCCCGTAATCCTGGATGACCGCGCCCAGATACTTGTCCAGGTGCAGGAAGATGTTCACGAACTTAACGGCCAGCGCGGCCGGCGATGAGATGTTTTCCATGGTCAACTATGGCGGTACTTCACCACCTTCACGTCCTCCAGCGTTATCAGCCCCTCTTTAACGTTCTCGTCCAGAAAAGGCATGAGCTTTTCCAGATTGGCCCCCGTATCCACCAGCTCGATCACTACCGGCAGGTCCTCGGACAGCTCCAGGAGCTTGGCCGTATGCATGCGGCTGTCGGCCCCGAAACCCATTATCCCCCGCAGCACCGTGGCGCCGGCCAGGCCGAGCTCGCGCGCCTTGAGCGTCACGGCCTCGTAGAGCGGCCTGTCGCCGCACCTGTCGGACTCCCCGACGAAGATCCTCAGCAGCTTCCCGTCCTCAGGCAGTTTCATCGAAGTCCCCCGTTAAGCGCGAAACCCGCGCCTTTGAAACCGGCGAACACCAGGACCAGGCCGGCGATGTTGCTTATGAGCATGTTCGCCGCGGCCAATTTGAACTCCCCGTCCCGCAGCAGGGAAAAATTCTCTAGCGTGAAAGTGGAGAACGTCGTGAAGCCGCCGAGCACCCCCGTCATCAGGAAAAGCCTCGCATTAGGGGAAAGAGACCCTCTTTCGAAAAGCCCCCACAGACAGCCGATAAGGAAAGACCCTCCGAGGTTGACCAGCATGGTCCCGGCCGGGAACGCTCCGCCGGCGGCCCGGTCCGCGAACGCGGACAGCAGATAGCGGAAGACCGTCCCAATCCCCCCGCCGGCCGCCAATAAAAAAAGCCTCGACATGCGAATTTCTCCCCTAAAGCCATTCTTCAGGAGTCATCAGCCGTTGAGGCGGTTCCAGGCCGCCCCCGTCGGAACGGCCGCGGCGAACCCCATCGCCGTTAAAAACTGGTGGGCGGTACAGGTGAGGAGCGGTCAAGCAAAACATGGCATGTTTTGCGCGCTCCGCAAGGGCGGAGGCGGTTTCCTGCGAAGCGAAACCGCCGAGCCGGGGTCGCGAAAAACCGCTATGCGGTTTATTTGTGACACAGGAATCGAACCCGGCTTACAGCAGAGTTGTGGGCTTGTTGGCACGAAATAAAAGCCCCGAAGGAACGGGGCTTTTTATAAATCTGGTGGACGTGACAGGAATCGAACCTGCGACCTCCTGCATGCCATGCAGGCGCTCTCCCAACTGAGCTACAC